>JAWOGV010000299.1:0-14587 GCA_046496605.1 Acidimicrobiia bacterium
ACCCTCGGCATGTGGCTCGCCATCCCCTGGTTCATCTGGCGGCGCCGCACTCCGGAGGCGATCTTCGCGGTGGCGGGCAACCTCCTGTTCAGCATCCGCGTGATCCCAGAGATCAAGGATTACATCGCACTGCGTCGGTCCGGGAAGATCGTGTCCGTCGGGACCTGGCGTGACTTCTTCTCGTCGTACCCGGCGCTCGATCCGAACCGTGATCACGTCCCCGAGTCGTCGGACACAGCTGGGTAGGGCGACGTATCGGGCGCGTGAACACGCCATGGATTCAGAGCTGCGACAATCGGGGCATGAAGCTCTACCTGGCCGGACCGATGTTCACGCCCGCGGAACGCACCCATCTGGACAGTCTCGCCGACCGCCTCGAGGAGGCAGGCCATCAGTGCTTCGTACCTCATCGTCAAGACATCGAGCCCCTCGATGCGTCGACGGTGTTCGCTGCGGATTCCGCCGGATTGCGTGACTCCGACGCAATGGTGGCGTGGCTCGATGGCCCCATCGTCGACGACGGGACCGCGTGCGAGATCGGGATCTTCTCCGAGTTGGTACGCACTGCCCCTGAGCGCTACCGCGGCATTGTCGGTCTCGCAACCGATTGGAGAGCGTGGCGCCGACGGGATCGTGGCATGGCTGACGGGGGTGTCAACCTCTTCGTCGGCGGTGCCATCCTCGAGTACGGACGCTTCGCCTGGAGCATCGAAGACGTCGAAGAGACATTGAGCGAGTGGCGCTGACCCGTTTCGAAGTCGGGCCGCACGACCACAATGCCAATCGAGCGGCCCTTGTCGGGCGGATCGTCGTGTCCGGCCTGTCGCCGATAACGACGGGGAATATTCAGAAGCCGTGTCGTTGGCCCGTCCACGGCGGGGGAGCGCCCGCCTCGAACTCAGCGACCGATGGGCCCTCGAGGCGCTCGAGCCAGGTTCGGCCCAGCACAAAGGTGAGAACGAGCAGGAGCAGGAGTGCGGGCCAGCCCGTGACGACCCTGGTGAGGCCGAGGGCGGTGGTGCGGTCGGAGAGGAAGAGCCACCCCTGGCCGATCGTCCTGAGTCCGAAGAACAGGGCCCAGATCCAGGTGATCCGTAGGTAGGCAGGGAGCACCTGCGGATGCCAGTACCACTCGATGGGCCATCCCCGCGCCAGCCAGCTCGACCAGGCGACGAAAGGCCTGCGAGCGGCGATGGACGCCAGGATCGCCAGGGTGGTCAGCCCGCCGGTGACCAGCCCGGGCAGGAAGTACCCGGTCGCGGATCCGCTCCTGACGGCAATCGTGGCAGCGATGAGGGTTCCGCCCAACCCGGCCAGCGCGAAGCGGAGGGGTTGGCGGCGGACGAGGCGCCACGCCGAGATGGCCAGTGCCGTGGCGACGCCGGCAACAGCTGCCGGAGTCACGCCCCAGACGGCGTTGGCCCCGACGAACACCAGCGGTGGGAGGATGCCGTCGGCGATGCTGACCCGGCCCGAGACGAGCTGCCGAACCTCGGCGGCGATGTCGGATCTGAGGGACATGGCGGGCCTCCTCCTCGTTGGCACCCGTGGATGGATACGGAACCGCAGGGAACCGTGGATCCCAGCTGCGAATCTCAGCCGATCAGCGCCCGAACGTCGGTTGCCATGAGGACCAGCAGCAGGGCGATGATCCCGACGTGGAGGACCGTCATCGGTCGACGCCACGGGTGACCCGTCCTCCGGAAACGGCGCATGCTGTAGACGTTCGCTGCGATGGCGACGATGCCGATCGTGATGCCGAGGATCGGGCCGATGCCCGGCGCGAACCCGAGGAGCGGTAGGAGGAAGGGGAGGGCGACATAGGTCAACGAACATCGGATCCCTGAGATGACGATCGAGATGCTGAAGGCCCGCTCAGGACGGACGAGTTCGCGCGACAGCGTCCCGGGGGGTCCCCCGACGTCCGTGCTGTCGCCCATCGTCTCGGTCATCGTCCCTCGTCGATCGATGCAGCTGAGGTTACCCGTGGCGGGAGGCTCGCCTCAACGCCCCGGGACCGCTCGACATCGGCACTCCGGTTGGGTCTCGCGCAACCATGCGGGTGGTGCTCGATGCGGACGTGTTGGTCTCGACAGCGATCAGCGAAGGACCTTCGCATCGGATCGTGAGGAGTTGTTGCATTGTGAAGTGTTCTGGGTTCTGTTCGGCGGCACGTGAGTCGAGGGTTCACCCAGGGCAGGTTGCCTCGGCGGTGAACTCGGCCAGGGTGCCGTCGAGCTGGTTCAGGAGCTCACCGCTTGCCGTCACGGTGTCACCGGTCTCCTCCAGGCTCGTGACCGATCCAACCGGGTTACTCGTGAACCCGACCAAGGAGTACCAGAGTTGCTGGCCCGACTCGTCGTAGAGGACGATCTGGAGCCAGTCCTCGCCATCGGAGGAGCTCTCGGCCAACGCATAGAGGAACGCCACCTGGCGCGTGGGGTCGTCGATCATGAACCCCTGCGCCGCGATCGTGCCGTCTCCGACCTCGAGCCCGCAGCGCCCCGGCGGGTCGAACGAGAACTCGAACAAGGTCCCGTCCACCTCCACATACCCGTCTCGCGTCGACGTGCCGGAATTGCCTGTGTTCGCATCGGCATTCCCCTGGCTTGCCTCGGGTCCTGACCCAGCGTTGTTTGCGTCGTCACCTCCGCCACACGCGACAGCAGCCAACGCCACCACGATCACCATGGCGCGCATCGAGATCTTCCTGCTCATTCGTCACCTCACACTGTGCTTTTCGGCGTGGTTCATGCGAGAACCCGCAACCCGGCCGCTTCGAGCGTCGTCGCCCAACGGCGAGCCGCCGACAACCCTATTCGCTTCCGTCGCCTCGCGTGCTGGAGATCTGCTCGAAGCCTTGCCGCACGCCTGCGAGGGAGCTCGGATCCCATGTCAGTGTTCACCGTCTGGCATCGGCATGGTCTGTGGCCATGCCCGTCGGCGTGGGTTGCGGACGGTGCGACTCAGCGCGACACTTCTCGGGTGGCGATGTCAACCAGCAGGCAACTGCGGTGGCGGAGAACCTCGTATGCGATCCGCAATCGCATCGGCGTCGACGGATACCGGGTAGGGAGTTGGCAACACCTCGGTCATCTGGTGATGCGCCCCCGACACCACATGTACATCAGCCCACCGCTCCGTGTTGGATTGGTTGGGCTGGTGTGGCTGGTCACGTGGGTCGGGTTCGTGTTCGCGGGACTCAACCTCCTGCGGGCAGTTGTCCTGGCCACCGTCGTGCTGAGTGCCGTCTGGTTGGCTGTCGCTCTCGGAGTCCTCGTTGCCGAGGTGGTCACGTCCCGTTCTCAGCGACCACCGTTTTTGCGGCTTCCGGATGCGGGGGTCCGCGAGCCGAGAGGCCCGGCACCGAAGCTGGATGCGGGTGCGATTCAGCTCGATCTTCCACCTTCGGGAACGAGTTCTGCCTGCTGAGTGGCCTCATCCGGAGGAGTCGGCAGCCGTGATCGATGCCTCACGAAGCGCGATCGGGGCAACGGATCAGGACTGGCGAACCGCAGCCGGCAGGCACGGAGTGGCTGACGACCTGCTCCCTCGACACGACCTCACGTACGCAATTGGGCCCGGGAGCTCGGAAAACGGCGCCGGGCGATGCCGCCCGACGCCGTTTCTCCGGTGATGCTCCTCGATCCCATCGCGTGCGAATTCTGAGATCGCAATGGAGACCGACGGTGGGTGAAGTGCTGGCTACTGCCAGTACGGTGCTTGGTGGTAGTAGTCATACACCGACTTGCCCCACGCCCGGTCTGAGAAATCGGGCCAGTCATCCTTGTCGAATCCCGGTGCGTTCTCGAGCCTGGTCTTGTCGATATCGACGACGAACTCGTGCTCGTCAGTGTCGAGGGACATCGCCGACCAAGGCACGGCGAACAGCTTGCCACCGAGGCCCAGGAATCCGCCCATGTCGACGACTGCGTAGGCGATGTTGCCTGTCTCGAGGTCGAGCATGATGTCCTTGACCTCGCCGAGGCTCTCACCGGCGATGTTGCGGACGTCGTCACCGATCATTGTCGTTGCACTGAGTGTCTTGCGTTCCATGTTCTCTCTTCTCCTCGTCCTTCGTGATGGTGTAGGGATCCCCGGTCCTCAGAAGAGGAGGATGAGGATCAGGATGATCAGGATGACCGCTCCGATACCGATGTACATGGCTCACCTCCCTTTCGTCGTGCGTTCACGACGCGTCATGGACGGTCGCTTGGACAAGGGCAGCATCAGCCCTCTTGTGGTACTCCTCACCGAGGAGCCCGCCGAGCCAGGCCCCGAAAAGGCAGGCGAGGATGGCCGCGCCACCTGCGACGATCGCTTGCATCGTGATGTCGTCGGCGGCGAACTGGGCAATCCAATTGGGTAGGTCCACGTTCGCGAAGGCGTTGTACTCAGTTCCCACCCACGCCCCGAGTGCCCCGAAGACGGCTACCAGGAGGAGGAAGATCAGGCCGGAGCCAAGTCCGTTGATCGCTCCGTTGTATCGTGCCATGCGGCCGGTTGCCCAGCCCCCGACCACGAACGAGACGAATACGACAGCGACGGCGACGAGTATCCCCACCACCTCGACCTCCGTCAGGTTCCCGTCGAGATCGACCACGTTGAGCTGGTAGTCGATGCCGGCTGCACCCGCCGCGATGAGCGCGCCGAGCAGTACCAGCACACCGAGTGCTGCGAACATGCCGAGGACGGCAGCGACCAGATCGGCACCGCCGAAGCGGGACACGACTGGACTCATGTCGACCTCTGCGCCGCCCACGGGGTGGCTCTCCATCGATTCGGCCCCTACTCGACTCTCCATCGACTCGGTCATGTGTTCTCCCTTCGTCGTTGCCATGGCGACTCGCTACCCGTGGCCATGCATTGCCACCCACTGACTACCCGGACGGTGGTGGCGATAAACATCAGCGAAGCTGGTGGCGACAAGCATCAACCCTGGGCATGGCCGGTTGTGATCAGCCCTCCGTCGCCGGTCGATACCCGCCGAACCCCTTGGGTGCGATCATCGGACCCAAGTCCTACCTGCTCGTCTCGTGCGTGCTGCTGTAGGCACTCTCAGGAACTCCTTCCCGGCACAGCGGCCTGTGGTGGCGGAACGACGCGTGGTACCATTCCGCTGCGCGAGAGGGGAGGACGCGAGCGAGATGACCGGCCTCAGCTACACCGTGGATCGCACCGGCGCCCATCCTGTCGCGGTCCTGGCTGGCGAGATCGACGTGGCGTCGATCGAAGCATTGGAGGCCGCCATCACTGCCACGGAGCAGGATGCTGCGGAGGGCGCCGACGTCGTGCTCGACATGACCGAGGTCACCTTCCTCGACTCGAGCGGGTTGCGCGTGTTGGTCACGGCCAACGACCGTCTCGACACGGCAGGCAGCCGCCTCGTGATCCGTCGGCCCCCGGCCTCAGTGTTGCGAGTCCTCGAGATCACCGGGTTGCTTTCGGCCTTCGCCGTCGACGAGTGAACTGTCGCTCAGGCGCACCAGCAGCACGGATTCGTTCGTTGCGGTGTTGGATCAGTTGTCGACCGTAACGTTGATGCTGTCTGGGATGATCGCATCCCTGGTCTCCGCGTCGGCGATGAAGAAGAACCACACCGCGGCGGCGATGACAGCGACCAGCAACAAGGCGGCGATGACCGCAGCTACGCTGGTGCGCCTCTCCACGACGACGGGCACATTCTCTCGCTCAAGGATCACTCGATTGTCATTCGGGTCTTCGTTCATATCGACTTCCCTCCATGGGGCCCTTGCGTTACCGGGGGTCCCTACCCGGAAGGGCGGGCGGTCATACCCGGCGATACGGCACCGCCAGGGCGGGTTGATCCAGGGCGGAGGACCACTGCGGACGGTCCAGTGAATGGAGCGACACCAGCTCCGTGCTGAAGTGGTCGGCAAGCGCTCCGCCGGCGCCTCGAGACGGACTCGAGTCCATACATTCCTGGCTCCACTCCTGAGTGCGCATGAAACCTGCGGCACGCGATAGGTCCGAGCAGCGTGGACTTCTCGTCTATCGTCTCGATGGAGAGGGGTTACGCCGGACGTATCGGCGACCCGAATCGCTGCGTTGCAGAGGGGTCTCGCGTTGAGGACCACATCGGAAGTCGCTGAGCTGGAGCTCCCGCCCGAACCGGCATCGGTGGCTCGGGCCCGTTCCTTCGTCCACGACGCCGCGGCAGCGCGATCGACGTCCTTCACCGACGAACTCGAGCTCCTCGCCTCGGAGCTGGCGACCAACGCCGTTGTGCATGCCAAGACGCCTTTCATCGTCCGGATTGGTTGTTCCGACGGCACGATCCGCCTCGAGGTCGAGGACGCCAGCTCCACCCTCCCCAGACGGAAGCGGCGCGGGCCGACGGCGTCCGTGGGCCGGGGGCTCCTTGTCGTCGAGCGGACCGCCAATCGCTGGGGGGTCCGAGTGGAGTCGGCAGGCAAGGTGGTTTGGGCAGAGATCGACGATGAGAAGGCCAACTGCAACTGACGAACGGGTGGTCGAGGTCCAGCTCCTCGACGTGGAGGCGCAGCCGAGTCCCCTCGACCTCGGCTCCCAGTTGCCGGGAAACCCAGGTCGCAGCGGGACTGTCGGGGGCTGCGGGGTCGGAGCGGAGCGAGCCGTCAGGACTTGACGTAGTCGTCGCGCTGCTGTTCGGCCCGAGCCGCCCCGATCTGCGTGGCGATGTGCTTTTCCTCCTCGGGGGGAGGAAACACTGAGGGCACGCCCAGGAAGTCCAGCCAGAGTTCGCGTGCCCATCCCATCGTGTGGAAGAGATGCTCGGCCTCCTGCTCGGCCACCTCGTCGTACGCCTCGCGAAGTGCGACGGCGAGCTCGCCGTCGACATGTTCGATCATCAGCCCGATCAACTTCCAGTTCTGGTGGTCCTTCGACTCGGCCTCGACGATGGACTCGGCGGCGACAAGCTCACCCAACTTGGCGTCACCCGCGGCTCGCGCCGCTTCGACGGTGGACACGAGCGCCTCGCCTTTGGCTCGGACCAATTCACGGCCAGGCGACTCGGTATCGACATCGAGGCCCGCGGCTGCGAAGACACGCTCCAGTACCCCCTGATGGGTTCGCGTCTCCTCGAGGTACTTCGTCCACTCCTTGCGTACGGCGGGGTTCACCGCGTTGTCGATGGCAGCCAGATACAGCTGCTCACCACCGAGCTCGGTCTCCATCGCTTGCAACAGCAGTTCATCCAGATTCGATCTGTCCATGTCGTTTCCTCCGGTCGGGGCCGGGGGTATGCGTACCCCGCACAGGCCGGGTGCAAACCGATCCGAGGAGCGCTCTCAGGCTCGGATCGGCGTGATGGCGAAGGAGATCGACGGTGTCGCGTCCATCTTCAGCGAATCAGCGAGATGGCTCAGCACCAGATGACCGAGGGAACCCTCCCAGTCATCCGGGGGCCACGTGGACGGTGCCGGCAGGGAGGACATCGCGATCGCCATGGATCCGTCCTCCGCCGTGATCTGGCAGGTGATGCTGTCGCTGCCCGCTTCGACGAGCACCGCAGCGGCTTCGTGAACGGCAAGCCGGGCGTCCTCGATCTTGTCGTAACCGAACCCGAGCAGGCGACCGACATCCATGGCGACCAAACGAAGGATCCGCAACGCCTCACGCTCACCGGGAATGACGACGACCACGGGACTCTCGAACATCTTCATATACTATGAGTGCCATCTGACCGTCCGAACGAGGAGGGGGAGACGATGTCGCCGACCTCCCGCCGTCTCGTCCATGAGCTCGTCATCCCCGCCACGGCCGAGTTCGTGGCTACCGCCAGGATCTTCATCGGGGGAGTGGCTGCGACGGTCGCCGACGATCCTGCCCTCGTCGACGACCTCAAGCTCGCCACCTCCGAGCTCGTCACCGCGGTGGTCGAGAGTGGCTCGGCACACACCGTGAGATTGGTGGCGACCATCGAGAGTTTGCAGCTGACCGTCCAGCTGACGCCGTGGCCCGCAAACGTCAGAACCGACGACTTCGGCGCCCTCGACATCGTCGATGCCCTCTTTCCTGGCACCGCGGTGGCAGACGGAGCCGTCCTCGTCCCCGTTCCACTCGTCGAACATGCCTGAGCCGGATCAGGACCAGGAAGCACTCGAACTCTTCTCCAGACGCACCGACGCAGACGCCAGGCGTCGGATCGTGGAGATCTACGACCCACTCGCCCAGCGTCTGGCGAGTCGGTTCCGCGGTCGCAGCGTCGATCGGGACGATCTCATCCAGGTCGCGCGGTTCGGGTTGATCAACGCGATCGACCGCTTCGACCCGGAGCGGGGCGTGAAGTTCACCACGTACGCAGGTCGCACCATCATCGGCGAGCTGAAGCACCACTTCCGCGACCACGCGTGGTCGCTGCGTGTCCCCAGGTCGCTCCAGAACCTGTGGCTCGAAGTGTCGCGCGCTGTGGATCCCCTGACGCAGACTCTCGGACGCGCCCCGACGATCATCGAGATTTCGACGCACCTCGGAGTGGCGGCGGAAGACGTTCTCGAGGCACTGGACGCCGGCTCTGCCTTCAACGCCGGTTCGCTCGATCAGCCTGTCGGGGACGAGGGAGGCGCAGTGGTCGGCGACCTGATCGGGTCAGTCGACGCATCACTGGAGATGGCAGACGAGCGTTCCTCGATCGCGGAGCACCTGCGTGCCCTCCCGGATCGAGAACGTACCATCCTCTACCTGCGCTTCTACGAAGGGCGCACCCAGTCCGAGATCGCCGAAGAGATCGGCGTCTCCCAGGTTCACGTCTCTCGTCTGGTCAGCAAGGTCATCGAGCAGCTGCGCTATGCGATCCGAGGCGACAACGGAAAGGGCGAGGCCGAAGAGGGTTCGCACCCGCCATTCACATGAGGTGGTTGGGTCGGCCGCGCCGAGGGTAAGGGTTCTGGGAGACGTCGACCCGTAGTGACGCCAGGACCTTGAGAGGAACGGCATGAACATCACGCTCGACGCCGGTGTGGACGCTCCCGCGGCCGCCCGGCATGAGATGGCACGACAGCGCTCCCGTTTGGGAGGGCGGTTCGATGACGCCCTCATCGTGGTGACGGAACTGGTGACGAACAGTGTCCTCCACGGCCCACCCGGTGGAACCATCGACGTCGTGACATCAGTGACGGGGCGCTACATGCACATCGAAGTGACGGATGGGGGCACCGGCTTCCAGGGGAAGACCCCCGATGGGCGCGACCTCTTCCAGGGGATGACCCCCGATGGGCGCGGCCTCCGGATCGTCTCCGCGATCGCCACCCGCTGGGGTGTCGTGCGCGGGCCCTGCCGGGTATGGGCTGACCTCGACCTCACCGCGCCCACAGCCCGTGGCGAGGACGCAGGTTCGACATGAGCCGCTCCACCTGGATCATCGCCTCCGTGTGGCGACCGGTCCCGTCAGTCGACGATGAGGACCATCGCTGCGGCGTCGTCGCGGTGGTCACGGTCGGCGAATCCACGCGTCAGGACCTCCAGCACGACCGCCGGATCCTCGTCAACCGTGGCGACCATGGTGCGGAGGGATTCGAGCCGCTCGCGCTGATCTGAACCGGGATAGTCGATCCAGCCGTCCGTGTACATGAGCACGAGTGTGCCGGGCACCAGATCGACTGTCTCTTCGGGCCAATCCGCCTCGGCATCGACGCCGAGCGGGAGGTCGGCGTGCCCTTCGAGAAGGGATACCCGGCCTTGTTGGCGGACGATGACCGGCGGGTGTCCGGCCCGCGCGGTGATAGCGGTGCGCCGCTCAGGGTCGATGACGACGATGGCAGCCGTCGCCATCCGCCGCTCCTCCTTGATGACCCCGAAGAGCATCCGGTTTGCGCGGCGAAGGGCTTCACCAGGTCCGTGACCCTCGAACAAGTACCCGGACAGCACATGGCGCATGCGAGCCGCATCAGCCACCGCCGGGATGCCGTGACCGACCACGTCACCGATCACGGCAACGACCGAGCCGTCGCCGGCCTCGAACAGGTCGTACCAGTCGCCTCCCGTGTCCGCAGATCCTGCCGGGACATACACAGCCGCGCTGGCGATGCCCTCGATCTGGGGAAGGCTCGGCGATTGCAGGCCTGCCTGAAGCGTGGCCGAGACCTGGCGATGGTGCGCCAGCAGCTTGGCGCGGTCGAGCGCGACGCCGGCCTGATAGGCAAGAGACAGCAGGGTCTCGCGCTTGTCGGCCGTGAACTCGAACGCGCTCTGGTAGGCGAGAACCAGCACCCCGGCGACACCGGCCCTCTCCCTCACCGGGAGGTAGGCGGCAGCGCCATCGCCACGGAGAGCGTCGATGTCGGCCGCTTTGGGGAATGCCGCGACCAACTCATCGCGTGACGAGATGAACCGAGCGACGCCGTCGGCGATGGTGGCCGCAGCCGGCCCTCGACTTGCGTCGATGGCCTCCTCCCACCCGATGATGTAGACATCTTCGTATCCCCGCTGTGCCACGATCACGGGATGCGTTCCATCTGCGAGGATCAGCGCCCCCTTTGCTGCGCCGGATGCCTTGATCGCCGAGTCGATGGCCGTCCACGCAACCTGGTCGACTCCCACGGCCCGTGCCAACTCCGTCGTGGCGCGTTGGAGCATCGCGAGGTCGATGCCCCGCGTCTCGGCCTTGCTGTGGAGTCTGGCGTTGTCGAGGGCGATGGACATCTGCAATGCCAGCCGCTCGGCGAGGTACAACGAGCGACGATCGAAGCGGTCCGCCGACTCCGCCTTCACCATCGTGAGGGCCCCAAGCGACTCGTCGCGCACGAGGAGGGGGACGATCATGGCAGAGCAATACCCCACGCAGCGGAGCAGCTCCAGTTTTTGCTCATCGCCGGCGGCGACGGACACCAGCATGTCATCGGTGATCTCTGGGTAGATCTCGGACTCACCGGTGCGCACGACGTTCGGTGAGCCGACCAGTGATGACATGTCCTGGGGGTATTCGCTCTGGATTGCCTTGACCCAGCGGACCTTGTCCGGGTCGATGTGAGCGTTCACCACCGTCTGCAGTCGGCCGTCCTCGATCAGCTCGACGACGCACCAATCTGCAAGGTCGGGGACGACGAGTCGGGCGATGCTCGCGAGCGTCTCATCGACGGCGAGTGACTTCGCCAAGGTCCGCGATGCTTCGTGGAGGAGCGCCTCCTCGCGTTCGCGGCGCTTGCGCTCGTCGATGTCGATCACGACGCCGAAGACTCCCACGGTCGCACCTTCGTCGTTCTTGATCGCCGAGTACCGCTGCAGCATCCAACGCGTCGAGCCATCGGGCAGGATCCCGCGGCGTTCGACCTCGACGGGGCCATCCCGGGTCTCTGTGAGTCGGAGCAGGTCGGCGGCACGAACCGGTTGCGCCGGATCATTCTCGAAGAGGGTGAGCGCAGCGGCGAACCCGGAGGGTGTGAACCCGGCATCGCGCCCCATGAGCGGGCCGAAGTTGTCTGACCACCACAGGTCGTCGGTATCGGCGTGCCACTCCCAAGTAGCCACGCCGAGCGAGGCGAGGGTGTCAGCGATGATCGACCGCCACTCCTCGGACCAGGCGAGACGTGATCCCATCATCTCTTCCCATCTCCTCACGTTGCTGGCTCAACGCTCTCCATTGAAACGATAGACGAGGAGCGAGGGCAGGTTCATGCGTGCTCAGCGAGTGTCGGCCTCGGCATCGAGATGCACGGCGGGGGCTCACCCTCGAATCCGGTGATCTCGAGGAGCCGGCGAATATGGCGTGCTTCAGCTCGATGTCGAAGCTGTCAGGTATGGATAGGCGCTGTGGCGGGTACCTCGGCTGTGGCGGGTACCTCGCTGGGAGAAACGACGCGCGGGCTGGAGTCCGTAGGAGAAAACACATGGAATGGTCAGATCGCATGCAGGGTGAAGGCGCTTGGCAGCGCTTCAAGGGCAACATCAAGGAGCAGTGGGGCGACCTCACCGACGACGACCTCGATTCGGCAGAGGGAAACTGGGATCAGCTTGTCGGCGCCATCAAGGAGAAGACGGGCGAGACCGCCGAGGCGATCGAGAACCGTCTCAAGTCCTGGGCTTCATAGGGGGTGAGCACATGTATATCGGAATCGGTCTTGGAACCCTCCTAATCGTCCTGGTCATCCTGATCCTTCTGTTCTGAAGGGTCCGATATGAGAGAAGGGGTGGGTTCGCCATTCGGCGAACCCACCCCTTCGCGCAACTGCCGCCTCGTCGGGGCCTCCGCCGAGGGACCTTCGATCCCATCGTCCCAACAAGTCCGTATGCGCCGACTGGCACCTCTGTTGTGGCCGTTTGTTGTGGCCGCTGTCCTCGCTCGGCGCGTCCCTGCTCTGCCCATCGAGGTACACGACGCCGTCGTCGACGCGCACGTCGATGTGGCCGACCTCGCCATGCACCGCAGGCGGACCCGTCGAATCCGCTCGCCGTGCGGCGTCTCCTTGGTTGAAGCATCTCCAAGGAGGAACGATGCAATACATGATTCGAGCGACTGCGATGGCTGCAGCACTCACCCTGTTGGTGGTGGTACCCGCCGCAGCACAGGTCGGTCCGAACGATGACGCGCTCCAGGGGGTACAGCTCCGCGAACGCGTCGTGGAGCAGAGCCAGGAACAGCTCGGTGCAGCGGTTCAGGAGGGCGATCAGCTCCAGGTCATGGACCAGACACAGACCCGCACGCGGGCCCACGTCCAGGACTGCGACGGAACGCCCGCCGAGGATTGCACCGGCGACCAGCTGCGCCAGCGGCTCCAGGACCGCGACCAGACCCGGGACTGCACCGAGTGCAACGGCGAGGCCCGCCGCGTCGAGCGTCGGATGTGGCATCGTCTGTCTTGCAGTGTCCAGTCACCCATTTGATCCGGCGTCCGATCCGACATCTGCGAGGCGGCACATCCGGTGAGCCTCGTTGACATCGACGATGAGCTGGTAGACGGGATTCGGGAGCGCTCCGAAGAAGCGTTCACCACCGTCTATCGGCTCCTCGCGTCCGATCTCCTTTCGTTCGCCCACGGGATGCTGCACGACCGCGGCGCGGCGGAGGATGCCGTGCAACAGGCGTTCCTGGAGCTGGCCCGGGCTGCGCCGACCGTGCACGGCGACGGCCGATCGCTGCGGGCATGGCTGTACCGAAGCGTTCGGTTCTCCTGCCTCGACGAGCTACGTCGCCGTCGGCGCCACCCTGAGGATCCGACCCAGTACCTCCCCGACAACCCGAGCGAGGACGCTTTCGTGCCACCCGACCCCGCCCTGGCGGAAGCGCTCCTCGACCTGAGCGACCGTCAGCGGACGATCGTCGTCCTCCGTCATGTCGTCGGTGCCTCGGTCGACGACATCGCCCGCATCCTCGGCACCAATCGAACCGCGGTCTACGCAGCCTCCGCACGCGCCGAGCGCCATCTACGAAAGCGGCTCGCAGCCGTCGAATCCGGCGGTCGCGCGGCGTCTCCATCTGAGAAGGACGAACGATGACACACCTGAGTGAACGCCTGGCCGACCTGCGCGTGGAGATGTCGGAAACCACGGAAGCGATGCACATCGCCGCCATCGAGCGCGAGCTCATGCTGCCTCGACACCCGGCACCGATTCCACGAAGGTCGCGCAAGCGTCTCGCCCTTGTGCTCGTTTCCGCGATGGTGCTGCTCCTTCCCGCGGCTGCAATCGCCTCCGAGGACTCGGTCCCCGGCGATCTCCTCTATCCGGTCAAGCGTTCGGCGGAGTGGGGATGGTCGTTCGTGGATTCCGACGTTGCCCTCCGTCATCGCGTCGAGGAACTCGAGACGGTGCTCGTGCGCGGCGATCCGCCCGAAGAGGTGCGCGCCCGTCTCATCGACGCCGAGGCAGTCGCCGACGGCGCGTCTCCGAACCTGATCCGGAGATTGGAGCAGGCCCGCGAGCAGGTGCGCGTCCGATACGGAGCGACCGATCAGGGCCGCGGTGGTACCGATGGCCGTGGCCAGGGCAGCGGTGCCGAAGGATCGGAGTCGGACAGGTCGCCCATCACGACCTCCCCACAGGACGCTTCGGAGAAGTTGCCAAGGGATGGATCGGGCTCCGACACCGGCTCGCAGGACAGCTCCGAGGACAACCCGACGGCCGGCACGGGCGCAGGCGAGAACGATCAACCGGACCAGGAGCGGGATCGCCTTCGCGGAGAGGGCTGACCGGGTCGTCCACACGGCGACGGCGAGATTGCCTCAGCTCATGGAATCTGGGTTTGGTGGAGGATCGCGTTGGCGATGCGGTGTGCGTCCTCATCGATACCGAGGATGACACCGGACGTGCGCTTCGAGAGCCACGGGAACCCGATGAAGTAGATGCCGGGGACCTTGCTGATGCCGTTGCTGTGCACCGGCCTTCCGGTGTCATCCGTGACGGGTAGGTCGATCCAGGAGAAGTCCGCCGTGAATCCGGTGGCCCCCGGAGTGGGGCACCTGAGCGCTCACAGGTCGTCTGCCTGTTCCATCGGTTTTCCCTGTTCGGGTGGGTGTGTTCCGGTTAGGGTTGTTCCATCCGATGGGAGAAGATGACGATGCGTCGCTTGGGTTTGTTTGCGGCGCTTGCCGTGGTGGCTTCGGTTCTGGCTGTTCCGGTGGTCGTGTCGGCGGTTGAGGTGGGTGCGAAT
>JAWOGV010000002.1:0-3843 GCA_046496605.1 Acidimicrobiia bacterium
CGCTCGGTGTCTTCATGATCGGCGCGATCATCGGTCTCGCCCTCTTCTCCCAGGTGCTCGACCGGGCCCTGCACTCGCACCACGACACCGTTCTCGCCGCGCTGATCGGTTTGATGGCGGGCTCGCTGCGTGTCCTGTGGCCGTGGACAGGAGGCGTGGACTCGACGGACCTCGGAGCACCGACAGGTGACATCCTCATCCCCCTCATCGTCGCGGCCGCCGGATTCGTCGCCGTCGTGGTGGTCGGTGGGTTCGCTCAGAGGCTCGAGGAATCGACGCACCCCGCCGAATCGGACTGAACAACCTCAGACGACCCGGATCCTCCCCGCCGCCCCGAGTGCCGAGATGGCCTCGTCGGAGAGGCCGAGCGACGTCAGCGCTCCTGTGGAATCACGACGGGCAGGCGGTCGGTCCCCATCCGTCCCGAAGCGCGGAGCGACGTTCGGCCTGGGACCGGTCGGTGTCCCGATCAGCGCGTTGCGTTCCGAATTGTGCGCGTGGTCCATCACCTCGCTCATCGTGAGCACGGGGGTGACGCACGCATCCGTTCCCTCGAACACCAGCGCCCATTCATCGCGGGTCCGAGCGGAGAATGCCTCGGAGAAGATGACCTCGAGTTCGTGCCAGGACGCCGGATCCATGCGATCGGGGATCGAGCCGGAGTCGATTCCGAGACCCGCGAGGAGCGCCTCGTAGAACGGTGCCTCGAGGGCACCGACCGCGACGAACCGATCGTCCGCGGTCCGATACGTGCGGTAGAACGGGGCTCCCCCGTCCAGCAGGTTCGTCGAGCGCCGCTCACCCCACAGACCGAGGTTCAGGAGATCCCGGATCGGCGCGAGGAGCGCACCGGAACCATCGACCATGGCGGCATCGATGACCGTGCCATGGCCCGTCCGGTTGCGATCGATGAGTCCGGCGAGGATGCCGACGACGGCGAACATCGCGCCTCCACCGTAGTCACCCACGAGGTTCAGCGGAGGTGTCGGGTCTTCGCGACCGATCGAGGCGAGGACACCAGACAGTCCGATGTAGTTGATGTCGTGCCCCGCCATCCCCGCGAGAGGACCCGATTGGCCCCACCCGGTGATCCTGGCGTACACGAGGCCTGGATTGATCGCGAGCGCATCGAGCGGTCCGAGACCGAGGCGCTCTGCGACGCCCGGTCGATATCCCTCCACGAGGACGTCCGCGTGCTGGACCATCGTCCGCACCGTGTCGAGGCCCGATGCCTCCTTGACGTCGACCTCGACGATGACCCTGTCGCGAACGCCGATCCCCCCGAGACCACCAGGAAGGTCACCGGGACGGCCGTCGGCTCCCGTCGGGCGTTCCACACGCACGACATCCGCGCCGAGGTCGGCAAGCAATCCGCAGGCGAAGGGACCGGGACCGATCCCCGCCAGCTCGACGACCCTGAGACCCTCGAGGGGACGGGAGCCGCCGTTCACAACGAACCGATACGCGCCACGAGCAACTCGAAGAACCGATCCACATCGACGTCCCGCATGACGAGCGCGTCGTGCCCCCCGTCAGCATCGGTGACGAATGTGGTGTTCCCGATCGACGCTTCATGCTCGTGATCGACGGCGACGGGTTGACGGGTGCCTGTGAACAACGAGGGGTCGATCAGGTAGGCGATCACACACGGATCGTGCATCGGGGCCCCGGGGATGTCGTACTTGTCGATGTCGTGCCGTTCATAGAACCTGACCATTCCCGCAGCAGCAAGGGCGACGGGCCTGTCGTGGGCCGCGAGCGCCTCGATCGAGTGCGCTGTCATCAATGCCCGGTGGGTGACGTCGAGGGGGAAGATCGTCAGGGGCACCCCCGAGCTGAACACGATGTGTGCCGCGTGGGGATCGACGTACGCGTTGAACTCGGCGAGGGGGGTCGTGTTCCCCGCCTCGACGAATGCCCCGCCCATCCAGACGATCTCGGCGATTCGATCGACGATGCGTGGTTCCTTTGCGATCGCCATGCCGATGTTCGTCAATGGTCCCAGGGGGCACAGGGTCACCGGGCGATCCCCTGCACCCATACAGAGCTCGATGATCCTGTCCACACCGTGCCCGTGAGCGGCATCGAAGACCGGCTCGGGGAGGTCGGCCCCGTCGACACCCGAGGGACCGTGGACGTACTCGGCCGTGTAGAGCTTGCGCAACAGCGGCCGCTCGCAGCCGCGATATACCGGTATGTCCGTGCGGCCGGCGAGCGTCAGGAGGGCAAGCACGTTCCGCGTGACGAGTGGTTGGGGGACATTCCCTGCAACCGTGGTGATGGCGAGGACCTCGACCTCGGGAGACGCGACCGCGAGCAGGATCGCAAGCGCGTCGTCCTGCCCGGGATCCGTGTCGATGATGATGGGACGTCCACTCAACGTTGGTTCTCCAATGCTCGAAGGAGGCGATCGCGGCCCGGCATCGCCGTGCGCGCCCCGATTCCGGTGGTTGCGAGCGATCCTGCCACAACGCCGCGTGCTGTGGCCTCGAAAATGTCGAGCCCCTCATCGAGCGAAGCCGCAACGGCACCGCAGAACGTGTCCCCTGCCCCCGTCGTGTCAACCGCCTCCACCACGAGGGCAGGAACGAAGGCGACGTCGGACCTTGTGACGATCTGGGCACCCCTCGCACCGAGCGTCACGATGACCGTCGGGACACCCAGGCTCCGTGCGGCGGATGGTTCCGCCGACCCCGCGAGCGCCACGAGCTCGAGCTGGTTCACGACGAGCACGTCGACGAGACCGAGTGTCGTGGACGGTACCGAGCGCGCCGGGGCGGCATTCAGGATGAACACGCCGCGCGACGCCTCTGCCGCAGCGGTCACGGCTTCCATCGGGATCTCGAGTTGGCAGAGGACGACATCAGCGTCCTCCAGCACTGCCCGCGCGTCGGCGTCGATGCGGACGAGGGCGTTTGCTCCTCGCCCAACGACGATGGTGTTCTCACCGCGGCGGTCGACCGTCACCAGGGCAACACCTGACGGTCCATGGGCCTGCTGGACGAGGTCGGTGTCGATGCCCTCGCGTCGGAGCTCATCGGTGAGCGACGCCCCCGCAGCATCATCGCCCACCGCACCGATGAAGCGTACGACCGCGCCCAGACGCGCAGCGGCGACGGCCTGGTTCGCGCCCTTGCCCCCGTGTGACGTCAGATGTGACGACGCGAGCACCGTTTCGCCGGGACGGGGGTGGTCATCCACCGTCGCCACGGTGTCGAGGTTGACCGAGCCGACAACGACGATCACGGCCGTCGCTCCAGTCGGAGGATGGCGCCGTCTCGCGAAACGACGTACACCTCGCCATCCCCACCGACTCCGAATGCGGATACGGCCGGCACCCTGCCGACCCTCTCGGTCCAGTCGGTGTCGCCGACGTCCGGTGCGTAGCTGCGGATGAAGCCGCTGCAGAAGTCCGAGTAGAAGAAATGGCCGTCGAGTTCGGGGATCCGAGACCCGCGATACACGACGCCACCCGTCACCGAGCATCCCTCACCGTGGCCATACTCGGTGATCGGCATCGTCAATTCCTCCGTTGCACACGGTGTCGTCCTGAAGCACCGCGTTCCTTCCATGATCGGCCAACCGTAGTTGAGGCCACCATCTGTGGCGTCGACGAGGTTGACCTCCTCGACCTCGCCCTGACCGACATCGGCGATCCACAGGTCCTGACCGTCGAACGCGAAGCGCCACGGGTTGCGCAGGCCGATGGCCCACACCTCGGGCGCGCCTTGCACCCCGTCGACGAACGGATTGTCCGGAGGGATCGCGTATCCCTCGATGCCATCGGGGCCGACCGCAATGCGCAGCATCGCACCGAGGAGGGTGTCTGCTCGCTGGGCCTGG
>JAWOGV010000118.1:0-6472 GCA_046496605.1 Acidimicrobiia bacterium
GGCGCCGTCGGGTGGCGTCGGAAAGATGCATCGATAGCAGGGTCCGCCGGGGACGAGCACACTGAGCTGTCCCTCCCATCGGTACACCGCTGCGGTGACGACCGGGATCCCGAGTCGTTGTGCCGAGTCGCTGATCGCGTACGTGGCCTCGAACCGGTCCGTCGCATCGATGACCACATCGGACCCCTTGAGCATCCGATCGGCGGTGTCTGGTGTGAGCGCCTCCCTCATCGGTTCCACGACGACCGTGTCGTTCAGCCCTGCCACGAACCCGGCTGCAGCGATGACCTTGTCCGAGCCGACGTCGTGGGAGCGATAGATCGGTTGCCGGTGGAGATTCGAGATCTCGATGACGTCCGGGTCGACGATGCGGAGACGACCGACCCCCGCACCCGCCAGATACTCGATCGCGGGTGCGCCGAGCCCACCGGCACCGATGATGCTGATCCGGCTCGCACGGACGCGAACCTGGCCATCGACACCGATCTCGGGGAGCTTGATGTGGCGGTCGTACCGAGCCAGGTCATCGGGACCGAGGGATGGGTCCCCTTCGAGGGCAAGGCCCACCATGGCCCATGCCTCGATGCCACCGGCCAGCGACGTCACGTTCGGGTACCCCGCCTCCCGGAGCTGTTGTGCGACGAGGCGCGAGCGGATGCCCATGTCGCACACGACGAGGACCGATCCGTTCCTGTCAGGGACGTGGGTGTCGGGTTCTGCGAGCAGGAGGTCGAGGGGAACGTTCGTCGAACCGGGTATCGAGCGGGCCCTGATCGTCGGCGGCCGCACGTCGAGAATCATGGCAAACCGGCTCAGGTCGACATCTGCGGGGAGGACCTCGATGGACACCCGAGCAGGCTAGGGGGATGATCGATGGCGGGGGACCGTTTCGCGTCGTGGACCTGATGCTCGAGACGCAGCCGCGGCGGCAGCCTGAGGATCTCCTGGCGCGTCAGGGGCCTCACCGTCGCTGCAACGGACACGTCTCCACGGGCTCCGAACACGACGAGACCGCGGTGTGCGAGCTCGACGAGGTGAACAGGGCGCATGAGGGGGCGGCCGCGTTGCGCGGCGGTGGCGAGTCGGCACAGGTCAGCGACCGCCCCCGGACCGAGGATGGGTATCCAGAACCTTCTGACGTAGGGATGGGTGACGGGGAAGCCGTTCGCCGTGCCGGGCAGGAGCCGCGGCGTGATCGTGGGACGCACGATCACCGTCGGCCGGAGGCTGCGGTCCGTCGCGCCCGATCCGGGCGAGGGCTCATCGGGACAGGGAGGACCGACCTTCCCGTGAGTCGGATCGAGCGTCGACGGAGCAGATGCGTGGTGCATGGCAAAGAAGTACCACATACCACGATCTGACATCAATAGTCTTGCATCGAGGTCGCGAAAGATCCCGGTCGCCCCATGAGGGCTTGCGTCAGTGGACGGCCTCGCCGGTCTGGACGGTCCAGAGCGTCCGGTAGATACCCTCGTGATCGATCAGCTGTTCGTGCGTGCCGGATTCGGCGACCCGACCCCCGTCGATGACGTGGATGCGGTCGGCATGGCGGATCGTGGAGAGGCGGTGAGCGATGACCACCATCGTCCGGTTGTGGCTCACACGGGCCAGTGATCGTTGGATCGCAGCCTCCGTCTCGTTGTCGACCGCCGAGGTCGCCTCGTCGAGGATGAGGACGGGGGAGTCCGTCAGCAGTGCCCTGGCGATCGAGAGGCGCTGGCGCTGGCCGCCGGAGAGCTTCTGCCCGCGTTCGCCGACGATCGTCGAGTAGCCGAGCGGAAGGGCCTCGATGAACTCGTGCGCCTCGGCCAGCACCGCCGATGCAACGATGTCGTCCATCGACGCGTCGGGCCTTCCGTACGCGATGTTGTCCGCCACCGTCCCGTGGAAGAGGAACACGTCCTGGGACACGAGGGCCATCGCGGTCCGGAGGTCCGATTGGGACATGTCCCTGAGATCGATGCCATCGAGCGAGATCGACCCCTCGTCGCAGTCGTAGAAGCGCAGGAGCAGCTTGACGAGTGTCGTCTTGCCCGATCCCGTCGAGCCGACGAACGCGGTGGTCTCCGAGGGTTCGATGACGAGGTCCACGCCGGCCAGCACGGGGAACCCCCGGTCGTACGCGAAGCCGACGTTCGTGAACTGGATCCGCCCCCTGGTCGCCGCGAGATCGATCGGGCGCGACCCATCGTGGATGGTCCGTTCCGAATCGAGGACGTCGAGGATCCGGTTCGTCGATGCCATCGCGCGTTGGTAGAGGTCGACCGTCTGTCCGAGCCTCGTGAGCGGCCAGAGCAGGCGCTGGGTGAGGAAGACCATCACGGAGTACAGCCCGATGTTGAGGGTCCCGTCGATCGCGAGGAATCCGCCCCAGACCAGCGTCGCGGTGAATCCGACCAGGATCGCGACGCGGATGAGTGGGGTGAAGGCCGAGGAGAGCTTGATGGCCGCCCGGTTCGCCTCACGATACCCCGACGATGCTGCGGTGATGCGCTCCACTTCGCGGTCCTCCGCCGTGAAGGCCTTGATCGTCGAGATTCCGCCGATGTTGTTCGCGAGTTGGGAGTTGATCGAAGCGGCCTCCTCACGTACGAGTGCGTACCGCGGCTCGATCCGGCGTTGGAACAGCAGCGATCCCCAGAGGATCGCCGGTACCGGGAGGAAGGCCAACCACGCGACCGACGGTGCGATGAGGAAGAACGCCGCGCCTATGAGGACCACGGTGGTCAGCAGCTGGATGACCTCGTTCGCGCCGATGTCGAGGAAGCGCTCGAGCTGGTTCACGTCGTCGTTGAGGACTGCCATGAGATCACCGCTCGTGCGTTCCTCGAAGAACGCGACGTCGAGTCCCTGGACGTGGTCATACGTGTCGATGCGCAGGTCGTGCTGGATCGACTGGGCGAGGTTGCGCCACTCCACTCCCATCAGGTACTCGAAGATCGACTCGAGGCTCCAGATGACGAACGTCAGCACCGCGATCACGAGGATCTGGGTCTTGGGGTCCTCGATGCCGAGGGATCCGAGGAGGGAATCGCTCCCGTTCGCGATGACGTCGACCGCCATGCCGATGAGGAACGGCGGCGCGAGGTCCACCGCCTTGTTGAGGAACGACAGGACCGAGGCCAGGATGATGCGCCTTCGGTACCCCGCCGTATAGATCCACAGTCGGCTCAGCGGCGATCGGTCCACGGCGTCAGACATGACCCGAGGGTAGCGAGGGCCGGTGTCGCGGCCACGGCTCGAACCGCGCTCGGGACGCACGGCGAGTCGTGTAGCTACGGGGCGCGCCCGATCCTGACCTCGATGGCCTGGTTCTGACCGATGGGGGAGCCCGGCGCCGGTGTCGACGTCACGACCCTTCCGTGCTGGGCGGGATTGGTCGTGACGATGTCGATGAACGACCACGTGATCGCGAGACCCTGCTCATCGGAGAACTCCGCGAGCCGCTCGTTCACGAGCGCCGGAGTGAGCCCCCGGAGGTCGATCATCGTGACCTCGGGTGCGATACCGCTCGACACCTCGATCAGGACCGTCGATCCCTGCCGGATCGGCGTGCCCGGGAGCGGAATGGTGCCCACGAGCGAGCCCGCCGGGAGTGTGCTCGGGACCTCCGCGACCTCGCCGTACAGTCCGGCGCGAAAGACGGCTTCTACGGCCTCGCTCGTCGACGGGGCGAGCGGCGGAACGGTCGCAAACGGTGTCTGGCGGTACACGTCGGTACCGGGAGGGTCAGCAGGGAAGTCGAGTGCCGGTTGCCCCGCGAGCGCGAACTGCATGAACTGCCTCCAGATCGGTGCCGGCAGGGTGCCGCCGAAGGCCCGCCGGTAGTACTGCTCGGCGCCTTCGAGGTCGTTCCACACCGTGAAGTCCTCGAGCGGGTCCTGGCGGTCCGCGTAGCCGACCCACACGCTCGTCGTGAGCTGGGGCACGAATCCCACGTACCAGACGTCCCGGTAGTTCGTGGCAGTGCCCGTCTTGCCTGCCTGCGGCCTCCCGATGTCGGCCCTTCGGCCGGTTCCGCTCGTCACCACCTTCTCCATGGCGCCGATCACCGCGGCCGCGATCTGTGATGAGAGGACCTCTCGGGGCTCGTGGTCGTGTTCGTAGAGAATGGTCCCGTCACGGTCGACGATGCGTTCGATCAGGTACGGCTCGACCCTGGTGCCGAAGTTCGCGAGGGTCGAGTAGGCAGCGGCCATCTCGAGCGGCGATACACCCTGGGCTCCCAGGGTGATCGACAGGTACGGCTCGAGCTGTGACCGGATGCCGAGCCGGTTCGCCATCTCGACGACGACCTCTGGGCCGATGTCGTTGATCAAACGGGCGTAGACGGTGTTCGTGGAATCGAAGGTCGCGGATTCGAGTGTGCGGAGGGCCTTCCCGGAGGATCCACCTGCATTGTTCACGGTCCACGTCGCCCCGTCCGGTGGGCACGGGGTCGCGCAGTCGATCACCGCGGGGCTCGAATCGTCCCAATACGAGCCGAGGGTGACAGGGTTGCCGCCACGATCACCGGACTCGAGGGCGGCAGCGAGGGTGAACGGCTTGAATGCGGAACCCGGTTGGCGAGCTCCCTGCCCTGCGAGGTCATATGGGCGTTGGCCGGCCTCGATGTCATCCCCGTACTCGACGCCGGATGCGAGGACCCTGATTGCGCCCGTTCGATTCTCGACGGTTGCGATCGCTCCCGTCGGCCCGTCCGAGCCCGGCCGGAACCACGCACGAAGGATGCGATTCGCCTCCTCCTGAAGGTCGTTGTCGAGGGTGATCTCGATCGTGAGGCCCCCGCCGCCCTCACAGGCGGTGTCCGCTGCCGCACACCCGAAGATCGCGATCTTGCGCTCCTCCCTCGACTCGCCGAGCACCGAGAACTCCGCCGACTCGATGAGCTGGCGACGGACGGCGATCATCACCTGGGGTGCCGTCGTCTCGAATCGTCGCTGCTCGATCACTCCCAGGGGCTTGACCTTGGCGGCTCGGCCATCCGCCGGCAGGATGAAGCCGTTCGCGACCATGCGGTCGATCGTGCGGTTCCTGGCGGCGAGTGCGTTCTGTGCGTTGAATCGGGGGTGGTAGAACGTCGGATTCCGGATCGGCACCGGAAGAAGCGCCGCTTCGTCGATCGTCAGCTGGTCGAGTTCCTTTCCGAAGTACTCGAGGGAGGCTGCGCGGATCCCGTACGCGTTCGATCCGAAGAACACCGAGTTCGCCCAGAACTCGAGGATCTGGTCCTTGGTGTATCGCCTTTCAACCTCGGCTGCCACGATCGCCTCGCAGACCTTCCGTTCGATCGTCACATCCGAGGTGAGGAAGTTCTGCTTGACGACCTGCTGTGTGATCGTCGACCCGCCGCCAGCGGGGTTGTCCGTCAACCGCCCGAGAACGGCGCGCCCGATCGACGTGAAGTCGATGCCCTCGTGCTCGTAGAAGTCCTTGTCCTCGGCCGACAGGAGCGCAGAGCGCACCAGTTCTGGCATGTCCCCGAGCGCGATCGGGAGTGAGTTGCGTTCGGTCAGTTGGCCGAGCTGTACGCCGTCCGACGTGTACACGTTCGAGAGGGTCGACAGATCAGGGAAGGCGAGGTCGATCCCGCCGATGTCACACAGATAGGCATCCTCGACCTCCTGAACCGTTCCATAGGCGGTGTTGACGGTCAGGAATCCGAACAATCCGAACCAGGTCGCGCCGATGACGACGACGACCCCGAGCCCGATCATCGCGGGGAGGCGCCGACGGTTGCGCTCGGAGCGCTCGACCTGTCGAATCAGAGGTTCCATGGAATCCGTGGGTTGCGATCCGCGCCGTACCCGTCCTACCGGTACCATCGGCACGCGAAATGAGCATAGGAATCGACTTCGAATAGCGGATGGACCTGACATGACGGGAGAGAACGTGTACGGCCCATCGGACCTCGAGGGGTTCGATCCGGTGACGGATCTCGGCGAGCCCGGTTCCTATCCGTACACGCGTGGCCCGTATCCAACGATGTACGCTGGCCAGCTCTGGACGATGCGCCAGTACGCGGGTTTCGGATCGGCAGCGACGACGAACGAGCGGTTCCGCATGCTCCTGGCAGCTGGCCAGACAGGGCTGTCGGTCGCGTTCGACCTCCCGACCCAGATGGGCCTCGACTCGGACCATCCGCTCGCGGCGGGCGAGGTGGGCAAGGTCGGTGTCGCGATCGACTCGGTCGACGACATGCGGGCACTGTTCGCAGGGATCCCCCTCGAAGAGGTCTCGACCTCGATGACGATCAATGCCACTGCGGCGATCCTCCTCCTCATGTACCAGATCGTCGCAGAGGAGCAGGGTGTGGACCCCGGGGAGCTTCGTGGCACCATCCAGAACGACATCCTCAAGGAGTACATCGCTCGAGGAACGTACATCTTCCCCGTGTCGCCCTCGATGCGGGTCATCACGGACGTCTTCTCCTACTGCGAGACCGTGATGCCACAGTGGAACACGATCTCGA
>JAWOGV010000203.1:0-4453 GCA_046496605.1 Acidimicrobiia bacterium
ACCCTCGGCTGGATCGTTTCGACGAACGTGCTCATCGCTGCAGCGCTCTCCCCGATGGCCGGAGCCATCACGGACCGGATCGGAGGAAGGTACGCGCTGGTCATCGTCTTCGCTGCGTCGTTGGCCTCGTTCACGACATTCGGCCTCGCAGGAGGCATCCTCGCCATGGTGGCGGGTTCGGCACTCGCCGCGCTGTCGCAGGCCGGCGGGAATCCGGCCACCAATAGGCTGATCGGTGATCTGCTTCCACCGGGCGAGCGCGGTGTCGCCACCGGCATCAAGCAGTCCGGGGTCCAGGCAGGCATCACCGCGGCAGGGATCACGTTGCCGACCATCGCGATCTCTTTCGGATGGAGGGCGGCGATGATCGCAGTCGCGTGTGGACCGCTCATAGGCGTTGCAGCAACGCTGTTCGTGGTTCCCAGGGACGCTCCGGTGGCCGACCGAGCGGACCGCACGGATCGTGGGCTTGCGCGATCCGTGTTCTGGCTCGCCGCCTTCGGTGGAGTCTTCGGATTCGCCGGGTCGGTCATGTTCTTCATCCCACTCTTCGCCGAGGAGTCCCTCGGACTCAGCCCGCGAGTCGGCGGATTCGCCGTCGCCCTTGCCGGAATCGTGGCATTCGGCGCGAGGATCGGCTGGGCGAGGTTCGCCGAGCGGAACGGGACGTATCGGGCGCCGCTCGGCGTCATGGCCGCCATCGGCACCGGCGCCGGTTCGACGCTTCTGATGGCGACGGTGTTCCCTGTCCTGTTGTGGCCCGGGGTGGTCCTCATGGGGATGAGCACGTCAGCGTGGAACTCCGTCGGGATGCTTGCCGTGATCGACGAATCACGAGGTTCCACGGGCCGCGCGTCGGGGGTCGTCCTCCTCGGATTCCTCACGGGCCTCGGCGTCGGGCCACCCCTGTACGGGGCGATGATCGACGTGTCGGACAGCTACGTCGCGATGTGGATCATGTCGGCTTCCGCTGCGATGATCTCCCTGTCGATCATCGTGATGTGGGGTCGGGACGCCCGCAGGAGGACGGCGCCATCACGATGACTGCCGGGAAGCCTCGGCTCGCCCCTCGGCGCTCGCAAAGAGTCCGGGAACCGGAGGAGGAGTCTCGATCCGGGGCTTCCTCCGCTTCGAGTACCAGCCACCGATGGCCACCCCGGACGCGAAGATCACGAGCGCGACCGCCATGATCACGCCGGTTCGCCACCCGGTCGTCGGAGTCGTGCGACCCGTGAGGTCCTGGAGGAGGGCGACCCTCCAGGCCTCCTCCCTGCGTGTCCAGGAATCCTCATCCGTGTCGAGGAGCACCGAGGAACCCTCCTGGGTGACCGTGTACTCGATGAAGTCACCGATCGGCTCCTCGTTCGTCGAAGGGTCCCACGCCTTCGAAGCAGGCTGGGCGTACTCGACCCAATCGATGCGCGGATGGGTCGTGAAGTCGAGGCCGTAGTTACTCGCACCGGTCAAGGGGTCGACGCCGAAGTCAGCTCCCATGACCTCCACGTGGTATTGATCGAGGCGGTCGAGGGCGATCGCCCGATACCAGTGCGCGATCGTGGAGGCGAGGGGCTCGGGCCATCCCTCTCCCCCACTGTTGTTCCACAGGGCGAGCTGCGCAAGGCCGAAAGCGGCGGCGGGCCTGACCGCCCCAACGCGTTCCGTCGACAGCGCGAGGACCTTCTCGCGACCGTCGAGCAGCGCGTGGAACCGCTTCGTGGGGGCGACATATGCGGACGTGTCGGGCTCCGCGTCGCGCGACGCCAGGCATACCGCCACACCTTCGAGGCCACCGATGTCGGCCTGGATTCTCGCCGCCGAAGCCTCGATCTCACTCGAGAACCGTTCGACCTCCCCGGCCGCCACACCGGCCACACCGACGTCGACGGTGAGGCCCTCGACCGCGGTCCACTCCGTGTCGGGGAAGACGTCGGCACAGCGCGTCGTGGTCTGGGCACCCGCCGGGAGGGCACCCATCACCACCATGATCGGGATCAATGCGAGGAGTCGTCTCATAACCCGCGTAGTGTGGCATCGGTCCCGGCATAGTGATCGGGGCCAAGCGCGATGTGGGTGCTAGCGTCGCATCACATCGTCGGGTGATAGCGAGGACACCGATGGCCGCCGTGACGAGGAACGACAAGCGCACGATCTTCGGATGGGCGATGTACGACTGGGCGAACTCCGCCTACATCACCATCTTCGGCGCCGTCGTCGGGGCGTTCTTCACCGGCACCATCATGGAGGGGGACGAGTACTGGGGCATGTCGGGCGATGCCCTCTTCTCGATCCTCGTCGGCATCGGCTCGATCATCCTGCTCCTCGCCATGCCCGTGTTGGGCGCCGTTGCCGACTACGCCGATGCGAAGAAGCGATTCCTCAGGCTCTGGGCATTCGTCGGTGCGTTGTTCACCCTCGTGATCCCGTTCGTGCCGGATGGCCAGGTTCCGCTGTTCCTGCTCGTGGTCGTGATCAGCCAGTTCGGCTTCGTCGCGGCGAACGTCTTCTACGACGCCTACCTCCCGGAGATCGCAAGCGACGACACGATCGACAGGGTGTCATCGAAGGGTTTCGCCCTCGGGTACCTCGGTGGCGGCCTCTATCTGCTCCTCGCGCTGATCCTGATCTCGCTCTCAGGAGACGGGGACGATGCACTGCTGAGCGAGGCGCTCGCTGCCCGGATCGCGATCTTCGGGTCAGGGGTCTGGTGGGTGGGGTTCACGCTCTTCTCGCTCGCGAGGCTCCCCGCAGACGGGCCGGGAGCGGACAGGCGGACGATGCGCGAATTCGTCGGCATCGGGTTCGCCAGGACGTCGGCGACGGCAAAGCGCCTCGGTGGCTTTCGGAACCTGCTGATCTTCGTGATCGCCTTCGTCCTCTACAACTCCGGTGTCGGGACGGTGATCGCGGTGTCAGGACCGTATGCCGAGGACACCCTCGGGCTCGAGATCATCACCATCGGCCTGGCGTTCCTGCTCGTCCAGTTCATCGCCTTCTTCGGCGCATACCTCTTCGGGGCGCTCGCTGGTCGCATCGGCGCCAAGCCGTCGATCATGGTGTCGCTCGTCATCTGGACAGGGCTGGCGGTCGCCGCATACTTCCTCCCCGAGGAGACCCCGAGCGCGTTTCTCGCCCTGGCGTCGGTCGTGGGTTTCGTCCTCGGCGGTGTCCAGGCGCTGTCCCGGTCTCTCTATGGCACCATGATCCCCGAGGAGGCCTCCGCCGAATTCTTCGGGTTCTTCTCGGTGTTCTCGAAACTCTCCGGAATTGGGCCACTCATCTTCGGCATCGTCAGCTGGTCGACGGGCGACAGCCGTATCGCGATCCTGTCCGTGGCGGCCTTCTTCCTCGTCGGTATGGCCCTGCTGGCGATGGTGGACGTCGACGAGGGTCGAGCGTCGCGCGAACGTTGGCACTTCGTCGCCGACACGGTCATCGTCGAGGACGAATAGCCCGCCCGGGAACTCCGGCGGCGCAAGCAGGGGACGACGCGTATTGACACGTTCCCGCCCTGTGCTACATTCACCTGCCACATGAACGTTGCTCTTACCTGCGAGATGTGCTGCATGGCGATGACAAAGCCGTGCAGACCCC
Organism: Acidimicrobiia bacterium; assembly: GCA_046496605.1. Taxonomy (GTDB): domain Bacteria; phylum Actinomycetota; class Acidimicrobiia; order Spongiisociales; family UBA5794; genus SZUA-442. The sequence continues at coordinate 3,592 of JAWOGV010000203.1, forward strand.
TCGCGTAACGACGACACCCACCACCTTCGGAGGACCTGCACCGGCAACCGGGCAGGTCCTTTCTGATGTCTGGACCTCCCGGAACCGGGTCGGCCTCCGGCCCGACACGGGAGAGACCCATGACCAACAACCACCGATACGAGACCCTGCAGATCCACGCAGGGCAGGAACCCGCACCCGGCACCAACGCGAGGGCGGTTCCGATCTACCAGACGACGTCGTACACGTTCGACGACACAGCCCACGGAGCGAGGCTGTTCGCCCTCGAGGAGTTCGGCAACATCTACACGAGGATCATGAATCCGACCACCGATGTCTTCGAGCAGCGGATCGCCGCCCTCGAGGGAGGCGTTGCCGGCGTTGCGACGGCAAGCGGCCAGGCAGCGCAGCTGATCACGATCACGACCTTGGCGAGAGCCGGTGACAACATCGTGTCCACGTCGTACCTGTATGGGGGAACGTACAACCAGTTCAAGGTCGCCCTCGACCGGCTCGGTATCGAGGTCAGGTTCGTCTCGAGCGACGATCCAGCCGACTTCGCCGCCAGGATCGACGATCGGACGAAGGCGGTGTACCTCGAGACGATCGGCAACCCCCAGTTCAACGTACCCGACCTGACGGCGTTCGCGGAGACCGCTCATGCCCATGGTGTCCCCCTCGTCGTCGACAACACGTTCGGGGCAGCTGGCTACCTCGCACGACCGATCGACCACGGCGCGGACATCGTCGTGGCTTCCGCGACGAAGTGGATCGGTGGACACGGGACGTCGATCGGAGGCATCATCGTCGACTCCGGCAACTTCGATTGGCGAAACGGCCGGTTCCCGTCCTTCACGGAGCCGTCGCCCGGATACCACGGGCT
>JAWOGV010000292.1:0-5463 GCA_046496605.1 Acidimicrobiia bacterium
ATGGGCGCGCATAGATGAGTTCCGCTTGGTCGTGCACGGAGTCACGAAATTTCGGGCTCAGGAATTGCGGCGTGTTCAAGTCCACTTTGTGCCCGAAAAGCTCAGACAACTCGTCTTCCCTGGTGGGCAGGTGTCGGCACAATGCCCGATGACCCCGACGGCGTGCTCGTTGGCTCGGTTGTGCTGCGGGACTGAGCATGCAAGTAGGTGCGGATTCGGGCTGCGTCGTCAGGTGCAGTAGGCAGGGGTAGGGCAGGGCAGGCCACATCTCGGCCTCGGCGAACCTGTCGGTGCCGAGCGAGGAGCGCCCATAGCCGCAATTCTGTGCGGTTTGACGAGACTCTCATACGTGAGGTCATGTGCGGGTCTGGTGGATGATCCGATCCCGCGTTTCAGTTGCGGGAGACCAAGATGAACGTCTCCATGTCTCCCATTCCCTTCACGGTGATCGTCCCACGGGGCGTCAATACGTATTCGTTTCGGATCAACTCGTAGGTTGCCGGACTCACCTGGATAGCTCCGGCCACGCCTTCGGACTCCATGCGGCTCGCAGTATTGACTGTGTCGCCCCACAGATCGTATGAGAACTTACCGGTTCCGATGATTCCTCCAACGAGAGGACCGGAGTGGATTCCGATCCGCATCTTGATGCGTTGTCCCGCGATTCGGTTCGCAGCGACATGGTCGCGCATTCGCAGTGCAAGAGCGGCCGCTGCTTGGGCATGATCGGCTCGGGGTTCGGGTACACCAGCGGCGACCATGTACTCGTCACCGGCCGTCTTGATCTTCTCGATGCCGAGTTCAGCGACGAAAGCGTCGAAAACGGAGAAGAGACTGTTCAACAATCCAACGAGTTCGGCAGGCGACAGGTCGGCGGACATCGGAGTGAAGTCGACGACATCAGCGAACAGCACGGAGGCTTCGGCGAAGTGGTCGGCGATCATCGTGGTGTCCGTCTTCAGTCGATCCGCGATCTCGGAGGGCAGGATGTTGTGCAGCAGGTCGTCCGACTGTTTCTGGAACAGATCCCGTTGTCGAGCGAAATACAGGACGACTGCGAGCGTGAGTGACGCGGCGACGGTGATGTTGAGCACGGCGTCGGCGGTTGGATTGTCGACGATGTAGCGGGCGTCCACCCAGTTCGGTATCAGAGCCGCATAGATGAGCGACGCAAGAAAGGCAGCGAACCACCAAGCAGTAGCTCTCGTGCTCAAGCAGATCGCGGCCGCCAGCACGATGACCAAGCCGAAAAGGACGGTCAAGCCCGACGGCCAAAGCCCGCCCAGAAGCGCGGTAACAGCCAGTTGGATACAGAAGACGACCGCCAAGACCACGTTCGTGATTGCGCCGAACCGGTGTGGTTTGGCTCTTATGAGGAAGAGCCCCGGAATGGCGACCACGACGATCAGTGAATTGAAGAAGGCGACCAAGGGCATGCCGGCAACGAGGTCGATGACGATCGGCCCTATGGTCATGACGCTGGCGATCCAGGCGTAGCCGACAAAGATTCGTCTTCTGCCGCGCTGGGTACTCGACTCGCCCGCAAACGCGCCGAACGACAGGAAATAGTCGACCGAGCTCTGCAACCGCGACCGAGCGCTCATCGTCAGACACTACCGATTCAGCTGTCTTCGAGCTCTTCATGGTTGCCGCCATGTTGGGATGGCGGATCATCGCTTCCGGGATCGGCAGGATCGTGGCATCGCGATCCGTTCCTGCGACGTGAAGGCTTCTGGCCGGGGCACCGGTCTCGTACTCTCGAAGCGTCGGCCCCAGATGGTCGAGCGTCCGCCTGGGGCGCGTCGAATGCGCTGTGCCATGCGGCCATCTTCCCACTTTGTATCACGCGTGATACGCTGCATGTCATGTCTGAAGTCTCGATACGGGAACTGCGCAACCACGGCGGAGACATGGTCGACCGCGCTGCCAAGGGCGAGAGGCTCACGATCACCCGGTCTGGAAAGCCCGTTGCGGAGTTGCGGCCATTGAGCCGGGAACCGATGCCGCTCGATGTGATCCTTGGTCGTCGCCGGCATCTTCCGCTCGTCGACCCCGACGGGCTCCGTCGCGACCTCGACCGAGTCCTCGATCCCTCGTTGTGATCGATGCCGCGCGGGATCCTCGACACCAGCACGCTCATCCTGCTCGGTCGGGTGCAGGACACCGATTTGCTCCCCGACGAGCCGCTGATCACGGCGATCACCCTCGCGGAGCTCTCGGTCAGCCCACTGGTGGCATCGACGGACGAGGAAAGGTCTGCCCGGCAGGTGCACCTCCAGCAAGCCGAATCCGACTTCGATCCACTTCCCTTTGACGCGTCCGCGGCCCGCAGCTTCGGTCAGGTCGCCGCAGGTCTCCGAAGCGCTGGCCGCAAACCATCGGCACGCGCGTACGACGCCATGATCGCCGCCATCGCCATTGCCAATGACCTATCGCTCCACACATGCAATCCTCGAGACTTCAGCGGGATCGCTGAGCTCACTGTCGTCGCCGTCCCTCACCCTGACCGCTGAAGCATCGAGGGAGTCGGCGAGCGCCGAAGACGAGGGTCGCGCCGCGGCGCCCATTCCGTCGAGCGAATCCCCCCTAGGCTCATTCAGATGGACACCGCCGTCGCACTCGTGAAGAGCTACCTCCAGACAAATGGCTTCTTCACGGTCACCGAGTATCCGATCCTCGAGATGCTCGAGGGAACCGACACCCGCACGGTCACGGACATCGACGTACTCGCGCTCAGGTTCCCCGGAGCCGGAGGAGCCGAATCGACGTCCACGACCGGGGGCCTCCGCATCCATCCTGATCCAATCCTGGGCCTCGACGAGTCCCACATCGAGGTGATCATCGGCGAGGTCAAGGAGGGAGCAGCGGTCCTCAACAAGTCGGCGCGGGATCCCGAAGTGCTCCAGGCCGTCCTGCGCCGGTTCGGTCATATGCACCCCGACGTGGCGAACGGGCTCGTTCGGGAGCTCATCACGAGCGGTACGGGCTATCACCCTGCCGGAATACGCGTTCGCCTCATGGTCTTTGCGTCCAAACCCCCTGCACACCTACCCGTGCCGTACGAGTGGATCTCGCTCGGGCGTGCCGCGACCTGGCTCCAGGAGCAGGTGCGGGAGAATTGGGACCGCGTCAAGACGATCCAGTCGAAGGATCCGGCCCTCGGCATGCTGATCCTTTTCGAGAAGGCGACGCGGGACGAGCGCTGAGCAGTGTTCAAAGTCGTCCTGTGGCAGCCCGAGATTCCGCCGAATACGGGCAATCTCATGCGCCTCACGGTCAACACGGGCTGTGACCTCCACCTGATCGAGCCGCTCGGCTTCAGCCTGGACGACGCCCGGCTGCGGCGTGCCGGGCTCGACTACAGGGAGTTCGCCAGAGTCACGCTCCATCCGTCCTTCGACGCCTTCGTGGCTGCTGAGGTTCCCGGCCGCGTCCTCGCCTTCACCCAATACGGGGACCGCCTGTACAGCGACGTCGGCTATCTCCCCGGTGACACGCTGCTGTTCGGCAGGGAGTCCGACGGCCTCCCTGGCGACGTCCTCGAGCACCGCGCGGTCACGGAGCGCCTCCGTATCCCGATCGCTCCCGGTGGGAGGTCGCTGAACCTCGCCAATGCCGCCGCGATCGCCATCTACGAGGCGTGGCGGCAACACGGATTCGCCAGCGGCTCGGGAAGGATCACTCCTGGACGATCCGACGACGCGGACCACTAGTTTCCGATCCATGGTCCACCGCACCCCGATCTCGGTCCGCTTCTACGAACTCGACCCATACCGCCATCTCAACCACTCGGTGTACATCCAGTACTTCGAGGTTGGACGCATCGACTTGTTCGCCTCGTTCGGATGGACCCTCACCGGGATGGCCGACCTCGGGACCCAGATCGTCGTGGCGGAGATCACGACACGGTTTCTGGGCCCGGGGCTCGAAGGCGACGAACTCGTGGTCGAGACGTGGGTGCAGGAGGTTCGTCGGGCCAGCGCCGTGTTCGGTCAGCGCATCCTGCGTGGGGACGAGACACTCGCCACCCAGACGGTCCTCGCCGCGTGTACGACCCTCGATGGGCGACCGACTCGGTTCCCGACCGAGCTGCTCGCGAGCCTTGAGCGTGTCCTGGCTCCCCGGGCGTGATGCCGTCAGTCGCCGATCTCGAGCGGTCGGCCTATGCGACGTGGTCACCGGATGAGCGCATCGACATCGGCGGTTGGACGGTGATGTCGAACGGTGGCTGGACACGAAGGGTGAACTCCGCAGGTGCTGTCGGGGCGCCCGAGACGTCGCTCGCCGTGCGCGATGCGATCGCTTCCTGGCTGGCGGAACGGGGCTCTCCCTTCGTCGTGCGGGTCACGCCGCTGCTCGATCCGGGTGTGGTCGACGAGATCGTGGCGTCGTGGGGCCTCGAACGGGAGGACGAGACCCTGGTGATGACCGCCTCCGCTCTCGCACGGGCGGACGCAGCCGCTGTGGAGTTGGTCGATCCCGCAGATCGTGCATTCACCGACGACCTCCACCGCCTCACCGGTCGGGGGCCATCAGCCGTCGATCCATGGTTGCGGATCGTCCGGCGGATGGGCAAGCGTGCAACTGGGCTCTGGATCCCCGGCCGAGCGTGTGGCGTCGTGGCGATCGAGGGGGGCCTTGCACCCGTGTACTCGGTCGCCGTCGATCCCGGCCACCGACGGCAGGGCCTCGCGACTCAGATCATGGCCGCTGCGGCGGCGTGGTCGGGGGACTGGGGCGCATCGACACAGTTCCTCCAGGTCCTCGGTACGAGTGCGGCAGCCCTGGCGCTCTACGAGGGTCTTGGGTTCGAAGTCTGCTACCGCTACCACTACCTCGAGCATGGCGGCGATGACGCTACTGATCCGCCGCGCTCGCCGGCACCCTGCTAACGGTTCCGCCTGACCGAAGGTCCGATGCGAGGATGTCGAGGCTGATCGTCAGACCGGGTTGTGAACACCAGGGTCACGCACGCAGCGAGGTCGTGCGTCACGAGGTGTCCCGGTCCCGACCGGATCGAAGACGCATGACTGCCCGGTCGTAGCTGAAGCTGCGGTTCTGTGGGTCGTATCCTGTGCGTTGCGGGCCCGTAGCTCAGTTTGTTAGAGCAGGCGACTCATAATCGCTTGGCCGTAGGTTCAAGTCCTACCGGGCCCACAACTTGGTGATCCTGCGGCGGGATGATCTCCTGTCAGCCGTCATCCCGGATGTTCAAGTCCTGTCTTCGGAGGCGTAGGCACCGGTCCGTGTGTCTTCGTGTCGACGGGTGGTGCTTCGGTGAGGCTTTGGGTTCAAGTCCTACCGGGCCCACAACTTGGTGATCCTGCGGCGAGATGATCAGGGTGGCCGACGGCCGCTGGGACGCCCACTTCCCCATCGACATCTTTCAAACTGGCTCCGGCACCTCCACCAACATGAACGCCATCGAGGTGATCGCTAACCGGGCCTTGCAGATTCTGGGGC
>JAWOGV010000305.1:0-4386 GCA_046496605.1 Acidimicrobiia bacterium
CTCGCCCTTCACCGGACTCAAACTCTCCTCAGTATCCGACGCGACGGGTTCGACATCATCGCCTGACTCGCCCTTCACCGGACTCAAATGCTCCTCGACTTCGGAGTCCCCTGTTCCGGCGTCTCCTGCCTCGGCGTCTCCTGCCTCGGCGTCTCCTGCCTCGGCGTCTCCTGCCTCGGCGTCCGCTGTCCCAGCGGCAACCTCATCCACGGTCGTCTCGACGGATGCGTCCGCATCGACCACCGGGGAGGAAGCCTCGGAGCGTTCCGCTCCATCGCCCTCTTCGACCGTCTCGAACTCGACCTCGTCCACATCGTCATCCTCGACCTCGATGCCGAGGGCCTGGGACTCCGAACGGATGTCGATGCGATATCCGGACAGTCTCGCTGCGAGGCGGGCGTTCTGCCCCTCCTTGCCGATGGCGAGCGAGAGCTGGTGGTCCGGCACCGTCACCGTTGCGGTGCCCTCATCCTCGTCGATCTGGACGTCCTGGACCCGAGCAGGACTCAATGCCTCGGCGATGAATGCCCGCGAATCGTCGTTCCACTCGACGATGTCGACCTTCTCGCCCTTGAGCTCGTTCACGACCTGGCGGACGCGTGATCCGCGGGCGCCAACACATGCCCCCACCGGATCGACGTTCGGATCGTGTGACATCACGGCGATCTTCGTACGGTGGCCCGCTTCCCTCGCAATGGCCTTGATCTCGATGTCCCCGTCGACCAACTCGGGGACCTCGAGCTCGAAGAGCGCCCTGATGAACTCCGGATGGCTGCGGGACAGGACGATCTGGGGTCCCTTGCCCTCGCCGCGCACCTCGAGGATCCAGGCCTTGACGCGGTTCCCTCGTTCGAGGCGCTCATACGGGATCTTTTCCGATCCGGGGAGGATCGCTTCCGCATCTCCGAGGTCGACGATCGAGTAGCGGTGATCGGACTGTTGGATGATGCCCGTGATCAGATCGCCTTCACGACCGTCGTACAGGTCGAACACCTGCTCGCGCTTTGCGTCGCGAAGTCGCTGGATGATGACCTGCTTCGCAGTCTGGGCGGCGATGCGCCCGAAGTCCTCCGGCGTGTCCTCCCACTCGTCGGTGACGTTGCCGTCCTCGTCGAGTTCCTGGCCATACACCTTGATCTCGCCGCTGTCGGCGTCGATCGTGACCCTCGCCTCCTCAGCCGCACCGGGAGTCCGCTTGTAGGCCGACACGAGCGCGTTCGCCAGCGCTTCGAGAATGGTGTCACGTGGTACGCCCTTTTCGCGTTCGAGCAGTTCCAGCGCATCCATCAGGTTGTAGTCCATGGTGTCTCCCTACGAGCTCTTGCCGGGGCGTGTCGACGTTTCCCACTCGAACACCGTCCGAGCAGACGCAACCTGCGCATATGCGAGGGTCCGTTCCGTGCCGTCGACGTCGATCGTGAACCGTTCGTCGCCGGCCGCTGTGAGGTTTCCGGTGTGGGTCTTGTCCCCGCCCACTGCGGAGAGCGTCTTGACCCTGATCTGCTTGCCGATCGACTTCTCGTAGTGTCGAGGTCGACGGAGCCTGCGTTCGAGGCCGGGCGAGGAGACCTCGAGCGTGTAGGACGTGGGAATCGGATCCTCGTCGTCGATGATGCGGCTGATCCCGCGCGAGAGTTCTGCGATCCGGTCGACGCCGAGCGGTTCGTCAGCGTCAACGGTGACGCGCACGATCTGTCCGCCTCCGAGGACCTCGACATCGTCGAGTTCGACATCCTCTGCGGCGACATACGGACCAATGCGGTCCCACAAACGGTCTACGACGCTCAACGTTCTCCTCATGTGCCACGTGAGAAACCTGCTCAAAGAAAGAGGCGGGCCACGGCCCACCTCGGCAGAGATCTCGGTTCGTCCATCAACCAGTATATCAGCTCACCGGTTTGCCGATGCTCAGAGGTGGACGACTACGCCCGCGCTGCGCTCAGCCGACCAGGGAGCGGATCTCGTCGACTACATGATCGACCGCGACCTCCCGCGAGGCTCCCGATGCACGTTCGACGAGCTCGACGACGCCTCGCTCGAGTCCACGCGGTCCAACGGTGATCCGGAACGGGATTCCGATCAGCTCGGCATCGTTGAACTTGACGCCGGGTCGCTCGTCACGATCGTCCAGGAGGACCTCGACTCCCGATGCCACCAGCTCCGTGTACAGCGCCGTCGATGTCGCCGCGGGGAGGTCCTCGTCCGGGCGCAGCACGGTGATCACCACTTGGAAGGGAGCTATCTCGATCGGCCATACGATGCCGCGCTCGTCGTGGTTCACCTCGATGGAGGCCGCCATGTTCCGTTCGACACCGATCCCGTACGAACCCATGACGACCGGAACCATTCGCCCTTCGGCGTCCGGGACCTTCACACCGAGGGGTTCCGCATAGAACGTGCCGAGCTTGAAGATGTGGCCGACTTCGATCGCCTTGAACACCGACAGCGGTGCGAGGCACTCCGGGCACGCGTCTCCGTCGACGACGGCCCTCAGGTCGAGGAAGGTCTCGACAGCGATGTCCCTCGCCACGTCGACGTTCCTGACGTGGACGTCGTTCTCGTTGGCCCCGGTGGTCATCGACCTCCTGCCCTCGAGTGCGCGATCGGCGACAATGCGCGTGCCGCGTACGCCGACTGCTCCGAGGCTCCCCGCGTCTGCGCCCAGGAGGCTCATGATCTCCTCGGCATGGGCGGGGCGTACATCGAACGAGCGGGTCTGGTCGGACAGCTTCTGTTCCTGGAGCGCGTGGTCCCCCCGCATGAGGACGAGCACCGGTGTTCCGTCGAGCATGTACACGAGGGTCTTGATCTGGCGATCGGCCGCCGCACCGCCCTCGAACACCGCGAGGTCGGCGATGGTTCGGACCCCGGGAGTCGGGAACCGCTCCGTCGGCTCATCCCCCGCCGGATCCTCGACCGCCTCGATGGCAGATGTCGCCGTCTCGACGTTCGCCGAGTATCCGCATGCGGCGCAGTGCGCGACGAGATCCTCGCCCACTTCGCTCGCCACCATGAACTCGACCGATTCCTTCCCGCCCATTGCACCGGACGAGGCACGTACCGCAACGGCGTCCATCCCCAGGCGGGCGAAGATGCGGCCGTACGCCTCGAAGTGCCGGTCGAACTGCACGTCGAGGCCTGCCTCGTCGATGTCGAAGGAGTACGAGTCCTTCATGGTGAACTCCCTGACTCGCAGGAGCCCGCTCTTGGGCCTCGGCTCGTCACGGAACTTGGTCTGGATGTGGTACCACAGCTGGGGCAGTTGGCGATACGAGTCGAGCTCCGTCGACACCGTGGCGAAGATCTCCTCGTGGGTCGGACCGAGGACGACCGGGGAGCCCTTGTTGTCGTTGAACGTCATGAGGATGTCCGCCATCGTCTCGATCCGGCCCGTGCGATCCCAGATCTCGCGCGGATGGAGCTGCGGGAGGAGGAACTCCTGTCCGCCGATCGCATTCATCTCCTCACGGATGATTGCCATCACCTTCTCACGGACACGCTGACCCAACGGGAGCATCGAGTAGACGCCCGACATGAGCTGACGGATGTAGCCGCCGCGTACGAGCAGCTTGTGGCTGACAGCCTCGGCATCGGTCGGGTCCTCGCGAAGCGTGGGTATGAAGGCTTGGGACCAGCGCACGACGACTCCCGATCGGTCGAGGATGAGGTGAAGATGAGGTGGCGAGGTTAGCGGGTCCTCACTCGGTCGAGGATGCGATGTCGGCGACTGCCGCCTTGCGCTCCTCCGAGCGGTTGGCGTCACCTCGCAGCGACAGCAGCTCGATGCTCTCCTCCCTGGCGATGTCCGCAGCCGACGCGTCGCGGGCTGCCAGGCGTGCGTCGACCCCCTCGAGGGCGAGGAGCTTCGCCTCGGTGACGAGGGCATCGACCATCTCGGCCTCGGGCACCACGCGCACGACCTCCCCTTTGATGAACAGATGGCCGCGCCCGCGTCCCGCGGCGAGACCGAGATCGGCCTCACGTGCCTCCCCCGGACCGTTCACCACGCAACCCATGACGGCCACCTGAATCGGGAGGTTCAACGCTCCGAGCCGCTCGTTCGCCTCCTTGGCGACCGCGATCACATCCACCTCCGCCCTGCCACAGGACGGGCACGCGATGAGATCGAGACCGGTCCGTTCGCGCAGCCCGAGATACTCGAGGAGCTGCTTGCCCGCCTTGGCCTCCTCGACGGGATCAGCCGTGAGGGAGAACCTGATCGTGTCGCCGATTCCCTCGTTGAGGAGGGTGGCGATTCCTGCGACGGACTTGATGAGGCCCCCGGGCAGCGGACCCGCCTCGGTGACGCCGAGGTGGAGCGGATAGTCCGTGGTGTCTGCGAGCAGACGGTAGCTCTCGACCATGAGGGGCACGTTGGAGTGCTTC
>JAWOGV010000352.1:0-3454 GCA_046496605.1 Acidimicrobiia bacterium
TCTGGGGGATATCCGTCGTGGATCGCGTCTGGAGTGGTGGGAGGGACCAGCGCGCCACCTCGCCGGTCCGCCACAGCGGATCGGCTTCGATTTCGGTTTGCGTCGGCGGGGCGGTCCCAGAGGGAAGGTCCTCATAGCGGGCCAGAGCTGCCTCCGATGCATCCGCCTCGGGGTCGACGACGAGTTGATTGATGGCCGTCATCTCCGTCGTGTCGAGGACGACCGAGCCCGACGGCCCGACAGCGGTGAGGTCCGTGAGGAGGAGGGTGTCGCCGTCGATGACCACCCCGCTGGTGGCGTTCGAAAGTTCCACCCACATGGCCGTCATCGAAAGCGGCGGTCGCGGAGGCTGGAAGTAGGTGGTGTTCCTCGCCGTCGAGAGGTCGATGCTCACGTTGGACCACTCGGTGTCCACGAAGTCAGTGTCCGCAGCCATCGTCCATACACGCGTGTCGGCGTCGATCACCCTGATGAGCAGACGGTGCGCGGTACCTGCCGCACGGTCACTCGACGTCCCCTCGGCGATAGTGGGGGGGAACACGACACCCGCAACCTCGATCGTCGTCGCATCGGAGGGAATCTCGACGCCGACGTCGGGGGGACCGTCGGGCCGCAGGAGCGAGAAGACCTCCTCGGGTGTCTCGGCCCCGTAGTCGCTCCGCCAGGTCACGACACTGGCGAAGTCGTCCGGACGCACGGCAAGGGTCTCGGCTCGCCGTCCTGACTGGCGCGGAGCGCCGTCAGTTCTCAGCACGGGAGTGCCGAGGGACCCGTCGGGAGCGATGGCATACCCTGCGTCCTGGCCGACGACCCTGACGTCGGCGCCTGCAGCGAATGCCGCCCTGTCCGCGTAGGACTGCTCGAGCGTCGCCGCATATGTCAGGGCGAACGCACCGAGGCCCGTCGTGACCCACACCAGCAGTGCAAGGCGCCCGTACGGCACCGGGTTCCGCCCGAGGTGCCAGCCGGTGAGAGCAACCGACAGGTTGCGAGGTTTCGTGAACAGCCAACCGACCAGCCGGAGGACGTAGGGGAACACCCTCAGCAGGATCAGCGCCCCGGTGAACAGCAGGAGCGCAGGGAAGACCACGGCGAGGGGGTCGAGGGTCGCCTCATCGCCCGACTGATTGATGAAGCCCCGCAACCTCAGTTGGATGAGGAGAACGAGCGATAGGGCGATCGCGAAGAGATCGATGTTGTACTTCTGCCAGATCGACTTCGTTCCCGGTCGAGCGGCGAGCGAGCGCAACGCGAGGACTCCTCGGCGGGCGTACGGCAGGATGGTCACACCCATCGCCACGAAGGTGATCACACCACCTGCGACCATGAAGGGGACGATCGAGCGGACCTGGGACACCTCGAGTGCTTCGCCGCCCGTCAGCGTGGTGAGCGGTGGGATCCTTCCCGTCAGCCCAACGAGGAATCTCGCCACGTAGGGCGCGACGAGGGCGGCGATCGCCGCGATGGTGAGGGACTGGCCGAGATGGATGCCCGTCGTCTGCCACGACGATGCACCGCGGGACTTGAGGAGCGCTATCTCGGGCCCCTCGCGCTCGACGGTGAGCGCCGACGTGTAGACGAGGAAGTAGACGGCTCCACCAACGACGAGGGCGAGCATGGCAAGGATCGGGCCGCCGATGATGACCGACCGGGTCGTGAACTCGGTGAGGAGAGTCGTGATGAGGGTCGTGGTCGGAATGGTTCCGCCGCTGCCTCGCGCCAGCTGGGCTCGGAACTGCAACAGCCTGCCCTGGAGGTCGTTCACGTCCTGCAGCTCGACCGTCGGCTTGTCGAGCGGCATGCGCCAACGCTGGGTGGCAGCGATCTGGGGAAGGCCCCGCTCGGTCCTGATCCAGGGATCCACGGTGGCGCTCGTGGGGTTGGGTGCGAGCCATTGATCGAACACGGCCTCATCCCAGTAGATCATCCGATCCGGATCGTCGACTCCCCACACGGCGGCAGTCCTGGACTCCGGGGTGACGATCGCGGCGACCTCGACGTACTCGAAGACCTCGGGGAGCCCGGAGAACGGCCGGATGAAGAAGGCGTCGCCGATGCCCGCACCCGTCAGTTCGGCGACCCCTCGACCGATCATGATCTCGATGGGCTCGTAGGTACTCGGGTCGACCGATCCGTCGTCGGTGTACTCGCCCTCGACCACCTCGAGGAGATCGGGAAGATCCGGCGACGTGAAGAGGCGGACCTGGAGTGCCTCCTGCGGCGGAGTGGGATACGGAGGCCGCCCGAGCTCCTCGGGATCCGTGACTCCGCCGGTGTCGACGCCGCCGAGATCCCCGAACTCCTCACACGCGTCGGGGGGGACGTCCGTCGGGGTTGCCGCTGACGCCAGGACCGCGCAGTACTGCATTCGCCACGCGTCGGCGAGGGCGATGAAGTCAACGGCAGCGTCCGGACCTGACGGGATGACGGCGAACTCGCGGGTCTGCGTCCGCTCCTCCACCACCGGGTACCACGGTTGGAGCCACGCCTGTTGGGCGTCGTCGACGACGGTGCGGTTGAACTGGGCGGTTGTCGCATCGTATTCGTTGAATGTCGAGAACGCGCTGACGTCCGTCTCTTCCTGGAGCGCATTGTCGATCGAGAACTGGAGATCGACGGCCTGAACGGACGCTTCATAGAGCGGCACGACCACGAGCAGGGCGATCACCAGGGTCGCCCCGAGCAGGGATCCCAACAGGATCCCCTTCTTCGCCCAGACGCGTCGTGCTACGAGTCCGAGATACGTGGCGATTCTCATGTGTCGAGTCCCTGTGCCTCCGGAACCGCGAACACCATAGGCATTTCAGCCAATGTGTGCGCGCCGTGGAACGGCTGACATCGGGTTCGGATGTGTCAGCCGCGCAGACCGGGAAGGGAGAGCCGTTCGGCGTGGTGACACGCCACACTCCGATCGCCGGTCGAGGTGAGGGGTGGCGCCTCGTTGGCGCACACGTCGGTTGCGTGTGGGCACCGTTCCAGGAAGACGCAACGGGAATGGTCGGTGTCCACCAGGCGGGGTGCCTCGCCGGGGATGCTGCGAAGGCGCCCGGGCGTGACGCCGGGAATCGATCCGATGAGACCCGATGTGTACGGGTGGTGAGGATGGTGGTAGATGCCGGTCGCGGCGTCTTCCTCGACGATCTCCCCTCCGTACATCACTGCCACCCGATCGGCCAGCGACGCGACGGCGGCGAGATCATGGGTGACGATCACCATGGCCATGCTCCGCTTGGCCTGCATGTCCTTGATGAGGTCCATGATCGACGCGGCCACCGGGGGATCGAGGCCGTTGAGAGGCTCATCCGCGATCAGGAGTCTCGGGGCCTTCGTCAGGGCCGCTGCGAGCATCGCGCGCTGCGCCATGCCTCGCGACATCTCGTGGCTGTAGGCGTTGAACAGGCGGCGCGACTTGGGGAGGCGAACCTCACCGAGGGCATCGAACACCCTCGCTTCG
>JAWOGV010000391.1:0-5168 GCA_046496605.1 Acidimicrobiia bacterium
TCGGTCGCGGCCTCGACGAGGCCGTTGCACAGGTCGGGATACGACACACCTGAGGCGGCCCACATCTTCGGGAAGCCGCTGATCGAGGTGAAGCCGGGCATCGTGTTCGCCTCGTTGAACCAGATCCCACGCGAGTCGGGTTCGTAGAAGAAGTCGATGCGGGCGAGCCCGTCGAGGCCGAGCAGGTCGAACACTCGTTCCGCGAGCCGCCGTACCTTCTCGGCGGCCTCGGCCGGAAGGTCGGCAGGGGCCTCGAACCTCGATGTGTCGTCTGCGTACTTCGCGTCGTACGTGTACCACCCGGATGCCACGATCACCTCACCGGGTACGGATGCGCGAGGGCCGTCGAGAACGGCGACCTCGATCTCGCGGCCCTCGATCGCCTGTTCGACCACGACCTTGGTGTCGTAGCGGAACGCGTTCGTGACCGCATCCTTCAACCCGTCCTCGGATGCGACGCGGGTGATCCCGACCGACGAGCCCAGCGACGACGGCTTGACGAAGACCGGCAACCGCAGGCTGCGAACCGACTCCTCGAGGGTGCGTTCCGCGTCGTTCTCCCACGCGTCACGGCGAATCGTGCGCCAACGCGCCGTCTGGATCCCGGATGCGGAGACCACCTGTTTCGTGAGGTCCTTGTCCATCGCGAGGGCACTTCCGAGCACCCCGCATCCCACATAGGGAACTCCGCACGTCTCGAACAGGCCCTGGACCGTGCCGTCCTCACCTTGTGGGCCATGGAGCACGGGAAAGGCGATGTCGAAGCCGATGTCGTCGGTGCCCACGAAGAGATGACCGCCCGGAACGCTCATCGACACGACCCTGCCCTGGGCCCGAAACGGACGAACGGATGGGTCTGTCAGGAACCATGAGCCCGAACGATCGATGCCGACGGGGATCACACGATGACCCGACGCGATGAGCGCATCGTGGATGGACACCGCGGACGCGCACGAGACCTCATGCTCCGCCGACCGGCCGCCGAAGAGAAGAAGCACACGGGACATGCAGCGAGGTTACCGTGTGACCCGAGCTGCACCGAGGTAATCAGCCGCCGTGGAACGCACCGATCCGATCATCGAGTACCGAATCCGGGTGATCGTCACCGGATTGATCGTCTCGTGGTTCGGCTTCATCGGTGTCGCCGTGTGGACGGTGACGTCCACGAGCCTGACCGTCATGTCCCAGGCCATACTCCTCGGTGGCTTCCTGATCGCCCTCGTCATCCTGTCGATCGCTCCGTGGCGGACGATGCTCGCTTCGGGAATCGGCGACTGGGTGCTCGTCGTCTGGGTGGTCGGCCTCCTGGTCGCCGTGGCGATCCTCGGAGTCACGGGGGGTGAAGCCCCCTCGGCGGTCGGGTTCCTCCTCGTGACGTTCTTCGCAGCGGCGACCCTGCTCCCGAACGGCCTACTCCTGAGCGCCGGACTCGCATCGGCATTCTTGTACGGCTTCACGGTGATCAACGATTCAGGTCTCAGCCAGGCGGATGGCATGACCCTCCTTGCCTTCGCCGGATCGTTGATCTTCGTCCTGCTGCTGTCGGTCGGCATCAGGACCCAGCTCGAGCAGACGGCTTCCGCCTATGCCGAGATGATCGAACGCGAGGCCGTGCTGACACGTCGCGAGCGCGAGATGAGCCAGCTCTATGACGTGTCCCGAACGATCGGCGCCGGGTCCAAGCTCGACGAGGTGCTCCCGGAACTCGTCGGCCGTGTCGCACAATCCGTCAGCGCCCGCGTCGGTCTCGTGCTGCTCTACGATCCCGAGACGGAGCACCTCGACCTGCTGTCGCCGATCTGGGCCGCAGGACACACCGTGCCGGCCGATCCATTGACGCTGAGCCTCGACGAGCCCGGTATCGGGCCCCGCGTCTTCATGGGGGGCGATCCCGTCCTCGTCAACGACACGGCGACGGCTCCGGATGCCGATCGCCTGATCTCGGAGCTCCAGGCCGATCGTGTGGCAGCGGTGGCCATGAGGATCGAGAATCGGACGATCGGTGTGCTCCTGGTCGCCGACAAGGCCGAGGCCTTCACCGATATGGACATCGAAACCCTCCAATCCGTCGCCGCGCCCGCCGCCCTCGTGATGAATCAGATGGCCCGCTACGAGCGCGCACGGTCCACCGGGGAGCGGATGGCCGAACTCGCCGAGCTCAAGACCGACTTCGTCTCGGTCGTCTCCCATGAGCTCCGCACGCCCCTCACCAGCATCATCGGCGCCCTCGCAACGCTCCAGAGACCTGAACTGATGCCAGAGGATCCACGCGCGCGGCAACTCGTCGACATGGCATCGAAGCAGTCGAACCGGCTGAAGACATTGATCGAGGACCTCCTCGTGATGTCTCGCATCGAGGCCGACTCGCTCCCCGTCCGACCCGAGACGATCGACCTCGGTCCGTACATTGCAGATCTGCTCGGCACATTGCCCGGCGGCGACGTCATCGACTACCGCCCGACACCCGGGATCGATCGCGTCGTCGCAGATCCGGACCACCTCACACGAGTCATCACGAACCTCGTGGACAACGCGATCAAGTACGGGGGCGACACGCCGATCGAGCTCGTGACATCGCTCAGCGCCGACGAGGTCCACATCTCGATCGTCGACCACGGCCCGGGGATCCCGTACGAGCAGCACGACCGGATGTTCGAGCGATTCACCCAGCTCCAGCCGCACGCGACGCGCTCGAGGGGAGGCGCGGGCCTGGGCCTGTCCATCGTGAGGGGACTCGTCGAGGCGATGGACGGTCGGGTGTGGTTCGAACCCACCGTTGGGGGCGGTGCGACCTTCACGGTCGCGATCCCTGCCGCGTGAGGGCTACGACCCCGGTCGATCCTCGGCCGCGGGAACGATGTATCCCTCGGTGTCCCCCGCCGCCACGGCGTGGAACCCTCCATCGACGTGGACGACCTCACCGGTCGTCGCACGCGCGTAGTCCGAGAGGAGGAAGCACGCCATGTTCGCCACGGGTTCGGGATCGCGTGGCTCCCAGCCGAGCGGCGCGCGGACCTGCCACAGGTTCTCGAACTGTGTGAAACCGGGTATCGACTTCGCGGCCACGGTTCCGAGCGGACCGGCCGCAACGAGGTTCACGCGTATCTGATCGGCTCCCAGATACCGCGCGAGGTATCGATTCACCGATTGGAGGGCGGACTTCGAGACGCCCATCCAGTCGTACGCGGGCCATGCGAGCGAATTGTCGAAGTCGAGGCCGACGAGTCCACCGCCACCTGCCTTCTTGAGCAGGGGGCGAAGTCCGACGGCGAGCGTCTTGTAGGAGAAGGCAGACGTCAAGAACGCGGTGCTCGCCGACGAGGCGGGCGTTTCGAGGAAGTTCCCGCCGAGCGCGTCGTTGGGCGCGAACGCGATGGCATGGAGGGCGCCGTCGAGTTCTCCCCAGCGACGATCGAGGTCGGCCACGAGCGCATCCATGTGGGCCTCGTCGTTGATGTCGAGCTCGAGGACGTCGGCTGGGACGGGGAGCCGCTTTGCTGATCGCGTCGTCAGCGACAACCCGCGTCCGAAGCCCGTCAGCACCACCGAAGCACCGAGCTCCTGGGCCACCCGAGCGGTATGGAACGCGATCGAGTCGTCAGTCAGCACACCCGTGATGAGCAGCTTCTTCCCGGCCAGCATCGGCGCCCCCTTCGTGGTTTCCGCTCGAGACTAGTGGTGCTGGTCGCAGGGGCACCGTACGACGAATGGCCTCGGCGGTTGCCGGGGTCATCCGACGTTTGACCAGGCGCGCAGGCCGAGCCCCATGACGAAGAGCAGCAACACCCCGTAGGTCAGGGCGGGACGACGGGCCATCGTCGAGCGGTACAGGTACGCGATGGTCAGCGTGATGACGATGACGACCCCGTAGAAGACGTGGAACGAGTTGCCGGGTCGGACATTGTTCGAATACAGGTAGACGCCCGCCCCGACCTGGACCAGCATGGTCGCGATCGCGACGCCGCGGGCGATCGTGAAGGCCCGTCCCGGCTCACGTCGTGCAAGGGCGGCGATCAGGCCCCAGACCCCCACGATCCCGCAGGTGACGACAGCGACGTAGAACCACCACTGGTGGAAATCGAGGACGACGTTGAGAGGCACGGGCTCATCTCCTGGGGGCTCGGTCACCGGTCGCTGTGCGTCCGGCTCCCTGCACGGTAGGTTATCCGCATGATCGAACTGCACCCCCACGGCATGGCCCATGGCGGCGAGGCCGTCGCCCGACGAGATGGAAAGGCCCACTTCGTCGCGGGTGCGCTTCCCGGCGAGGTCATCGAGGCGACCGTGGTCGAGGACAAGGGATCCTGGGCCCGTGCCGAACTCATCCGCATCGTCGAGTCCGTCGAGGAGCGCAGGACCGCCCCCTGTCCACATGCGGCGACCTGCGGAGGGTGCCAGTGGCAATTCGTCGACGAGAGGGCCCAGCGCCGGTACAAGCGCGAGACCGTGATCTCACAATTGACCCATCTGGGCAAGGTCACGGACCCCCTCGTCCACGAGGTCGTTGCCCCGGGTCCGGAACTCGGGTACCGCAACCGCATGGACTTCCATGTGGTCGACGGCTCGCCTGGCCTCATGCGGCCCCGATCGAACGACCCTGTCGCCCTCGACGTGTGCCTCCTGATCGAACCGATGCTCGTCGAGGTCTTCGACCGACTCGGCGACCTCTCCGGGCTCGAGCGGCTCACGATCCGCGCTGGAACGAGGACCGGTGACCTCGTCACCGTCATCGAGGGAACGCTGCCCTCCGGCTCGGACCGATGGGGCACGTCGATCGCTCGGCGAACACCCGAAGGGCTCGTGCCCATCGTCGGTGGGCTGACCTTCACCGAGATCGTGGATGGAACGCCCTTCGCGATTCCCGTGGATGGGTTCTTCCAGAACAACACGCACGGGGCGGAGGCGCTCGTGCTCCTCGCGAGGAGTGCAGCATCGATCGCGCCGCACGAAACCCTCCTCGATGCCTACAGCGGGGTGGGACTCTTCGGTGCGACCGTCGGCAAGGACGCGGGCCTCGTGCTCGGGATCGACTCCTCGGACACGTCGATCGGCCTCGCCAGGCGGAACCTCTCAGGGGCCGGAGTCGCCCACCGATACATCACCGGGTCCATCACACGCGACATCGAACGTCTCGACGCCTACTGGGACGTCGCGATCGTCGACCCACC
>JAWOGV010000036.1:0-5064 GCA_046496605.1 Acidimicrobiia bacterium
ATCTCGAACTTGTGGTCAACTCGACGAGTACGGGATCCTGGACAATCGATGGTGACGTCCTCACGACGATGGTCGACGCTGCCGGTGAAACGGACATCGCGATCCTGATCGACGGCGAGCCCTTCGAGTTCCCAGGCGGGATTTCGCCGATCGAGCCACCAGAGGCGGAGTTCACGGGCGCGGTGGTGTCATGTGACGGCGACAAGCTGTCTGCAACGAACCCCCAGGACGAGATCGACTTCACGTCCGAGTGGGACAGAGTCGGTTGATGAAGCCCGGCATCGTGCGTCATCTGGCAGTGATCGCCGTGGTGTCGCTCACCGTCGCCGCCTGTGGTTCGGGCACGGATGCAACGACGACGACCGGCGGTGGATCCGACGGGTCGACGACGACCACCGAGCCAGGTTCGACCACGACAACGACCGCCTCGGAGACGACGACCACGAGCCAGGCGACCACGACCACGAGCGAAGCAACCACCACGACGAGCCAGGCGACCACCACGACCGGGGCGACGACGACCACTGACCCGACGGCAGTGCTCGAGCTGTCGGATGAGGGTCTCCAAGCGGGAAGCACATGGGTACCGTTCGGTACAGGGGACGCCGAAACCATCACCGCCATCTCGGGCATACTCGGCACTCCGAACCGTGACTCCGGATGGATCGACTCGTTCTCGGAGTATGGGACGTGTCCGGGATCGACCGTGCGCGGGGTCCACTGGGGCGCGTTCGTCGTGCTGTTCACGCAGGCGGACACCGACTTCTGGACGGGTGGAGTGCCCCACTTCTTCGGGTGGTACTACACATCGGAACCACCCGAGCTCGCCACCACGAGGGGACTCATCATCGGCGACACACTCGGCACCCTCGAGACCCTGTACGGCGGTCCGGACCTCGAGGTCGCCGAGAACCCGTTCGACCCCATCGGCAGCATCTGGCTCTATGACGTGACCGGATGGACGGGCATGTGGGGCTATGCGGACGGTCAGGACCCAACGAGCGCCATCTCATCGATCAACGGCGGACTCGGCTGCGGGGAATAGCCGTTCCATTCGACGGTGGAGCTGTTGGGCGCTGGTATCGTGGCACTGTCGGCACGGCGAGACTTGCCGATAGTTTCGGCGTGCCCCTACACTGGCACCAGCAGCCGGGCAACGGCTGTGTTTTGTTGTGACAACCCGACGTCGATGAGATCGACGGGACCGCCGGTGCCTCGTTACCGACCTCCCGCGATGTAGGCGTCAATCACCACGGGACCTCGGTTTCGGATCCCCCGGTGCTTGGCGGCGACGTCCCTACCAGGTATCGAGGCAGGATCACCGAATGAAAGTCTCAGCCTCAACGAAGAAGATGTGCGAGAAGTGTCGCATCATCCGGCGGCATGGCCGCGTCTGGGTGATCTGCGAGAACCCTCGCCACAAGCAGCGTCAGGGGTAACGAACGTATGGCTCGCATCGCCGGAGTCGACCTCCCGAGGGACAAGCGGATCGAGATCGGTCTGACCTACGTCTTCGGAGTCGGCCGCCCGAGGGCACTGAACATCCTCGAAGCGCTCGACATCGACTACAACACCAAGGTCCGTGACTTGGCGGATGCCGAGGTTCTCCGCATCCGCCAGTTCATCGACGCCAACTACACCGTCGAGGGCGACCTTCGCCGCGAGACGGCGCAGAACATCAAGCGGAAGATCGAGATCGGCTGCTACCAGGGTCTCCGGCATCGTCGAGGCCTTCCCGTGCGCGGCCAACGAACGCACACCAACGCCCGTACCCGCAAGGGCAAGCGCGTGGCGATCGCAGGCAAGAAGAAGGTCACGAAGTAATGACCACAGCAGATACCGACATCACCCAGGACGCCGCGCCCGTTGCCGAAGCGCCTGAGGCGCCCGCACCCGCAGCGACCGAGGAAGTCGTCCCAACGGGCCGCCGACGTCGTGGCAAGAAGATCATCAACCACGGCCAGGTGCACATCAAGGCCACGTTCAACAACACGATCCTCACGATCACGGATCAGGACGGGAAGGTCGCCGCGTGGACGTCAGGAGGCTCGGTCGGGTTCAAGGGCTCCCGGAAGTCGACCCCGTACGCAGCGCAGGTCGCAGCCGAGCAGGCGGCTCGCAAGGCAGGCGAGATGGGGATCCGCAAACTCGACGTGATCGTTCGTGGTTCCGGCTCGGGACGTGAAACGGCGATCCGCACCCTGCAGAACATGGGGATCGAGATCACCGGGATCAAGGACGTCACGCCCGTGCCACACAACGGATGCCGGCCCAAGAAGCGGAAGGGGCGTTAGCGATGGCTCGCTACACCGGACCGAGGACCAAGCGCAGCCGTCGTGCCCGTCAGCTCCTCGATGAGAACAAGGCGAAGTACTTCGACCGCCGACCGTACCCACCGGGTCAGCACGGTCGGGGCCGCATCCGCGAGTCCCAGTACCAGATCCAGCTCAGGGAGAAGCAGAAGCTGCGCTTCATGTATGGCGTGCTCGAGAAGCAATTCCGCAAGTACTACAAGAACGCGGCGAAGAAGAGTGGCATCACGGGCACCAACCTCCTCGTGATCCTCGAGTCACGTCTCGACAACGTGGTGTACCGGTCGGGGCTCGCGAGCACGCGACCCCAGGCCAGGCAGCTCGTCAACCACGGTCACTTCCTCGTGAACGGGAACAAGGTCGACATCCCCTCGTTCGAGGTGAAGGCAGGCGACATCGTCACGGTGAGGGAGCGGAGCAAGGACATCCTCCCGATCGTGCACTCCATCGACACGGTGGGTCGCCAGGTGCCCGAGTGGCTCACGGTCGACACGTCGAAGAAGTCCATCACGGTGGACTCGATGCCGTCACGCGAGATGATCGACACCGAGATCAAGGAACAACTCATCGTCGAGCTCTACTCCAAGTAGAACGACGGTCGTCACAGGAACAGGAGCGAACGTGCTCATCACTCAGCGCCCCACAATCGAAGAAGAGCCCGTAGCGGAGAACCGCGCGCGGTTCATCGTCGAGCCACTCGAACCGGGATTCGGCTACACACTCGGCAACACGATGCGCAGGACCCTGCTCTCACGTATCCCCGGCGCCGCCATCACCTCCGTGCGCATCGACGGTGTCCAACACGAGTTCTCGACCATCGAGGGTGTCGTGGAGGACGTCGTCGACTTCATCCTCAACCTCAAGCAGGTCGTCCTTCGGATCGACTCCGACGAGTCACAGACCCTCTACCTGTCGGCAAAGGGCAGCGGAGGTGTCACGGCTGGTGACCTCAAGGCCCCCGCCGGGGTCGAGATCGTCAACGGTGGCCTGCACCTCGCGACGCTGGCGGCCTCCGGCAGGCTCGAGGTCGAGCTCACGGCGGAGCGCGGTGTCGGGTACCGCAGCGCCGATCGGAACCAGAAGAGCGACACCATCGGGGTCATCCCGATCGACTCGATCTTCTCGCCGATCCGCAAGGTTGCGTACCGTGTCGAGAGCACCCAGGTCGGGCAGCGGACCGACTTCGACAAGCTCATCCTCGACGTCGAGACCGACGGCTCCGTGACACCTTCGGAGGGCATCTCCTCAGCCGGAAGCACCCTGCGGAACCTCTTCGAACTCCTCGCCGAGATGGACGATTACGACGGCCTTGCCCTCGACGACCTCGCACCGGCGGAGGCCTCCGGCCAGGAGCATCTCGACCTTCCGATCGAGGCACTCGACCTCTCGGAGCGTCCGCGCAACTGCCTCCGTCGGGCACAGGTCCAGACGGTCGGTGAGTTGATCGAGAAGTCCGAGGAGGACCTCCTCAACATCACGAACTTCGGCCAGAAGTCCCTGGAGGAGGTCGTTGCCAAGCTCGATGAGCTCGGCTTCAGCCTCAGGAACTATGCGGATGCCGAGGGGAGCGTCGCCTGATGCCTCGCCCGAAGAAGGGTCCACGCCTGGGCGGTTCGCCGTCGCATCAGCGCAAGATCCTCTCGAACCTCACGGCGTCGCTGATCGAGCACGAGGAAGTGGTCACGACCATCGCAAAGGCCCAACTGCTTCGCCCGTACGCCGAGAAGGTGATCACGAAGGCTCGGCGCGGGGATCTCCACGCCAGGCGAACGGTCCTGAAGAAGATCGAGAACACGAGGGTGGTCACGAAGCTCTTCGACGACGTCGCCCCGCGATATGCGAACCGGCCGGGCGGTTATCTCCGAATCACCAGGATCGGCCCCCGGCGCGGAGACGGAGCCGAGATGGCCAAGGTCGAACTCGTCTGAGGACGGCCGATCCGAGCATGACCGAGGAGGGCCGACCGCCTGGTCGGCCCTCAGCGCGTCGTGGAGCCCTTCGAGGGACGTTGGCCGTACGCTGTAGCGCATGGCAGGCCCGATCGACCTGGAAGCGCTCGTTCTCGCCCACGAGCGCGGCGATGACGAGTCCTCGCTCCTCGTGGCGATCGAGGCCCTCGAGGTTGCCCGTCCGATGTGGAGGCGCACCGAGTTTGCACCTGGTCACTTCACGGCGTCTGGGTTCGTCGCCTCGCCCGATGCGTCCGCGCTGATGCTGATACACCATGCCCGCCTCGGTCGCTGGCTCCAGCCGGGCGGGCACATCGAGAGCGATGACGGCACGGTCGACGACGCTGCTCGACGCGAGATCGCCGAGGAAACGGGGATCGTGACGGTGGAGCGGCTGGGTGAGGGCCTCGTTCGCATCGATGTCCACGCAATCCCACCCCATACGGACGAGCCTTCGCATGTGCACCTCGATCTCGCCCTGGGATATCGGGCCACCAGCTGGGACATCGGCCCCATTGAGGGCGTCGTCGATGCCCGATGGGTGCCATTCGATGCCCTCTCGGAGTTCCCGACGGACGATTCCGTCCGCCTGGGTGCCCGCGTGCTCCGTCGCCTCCTGGCTGATGGTGCCCGAAGGGGGGACGACCCCTCCTTCGGGCCGGGGTCGGGGTATCCTCCGTGACCTTCGAACTAGGGGTGTCATCTGGGCGTCGTCTTCAGCCGCCTCTTGCAGGCCGTGAGGCTCGAGCGCGATGCGTTCGTGTGGATGGACTTCAACGACCGGGCCACCGGGGATGCGGCCA
>JAWOGV010000060.1:0-4184 GCA_046496605.1 Acidimicrobiia bacterium
CGGTGCGCAGGGCCGAGGCGACCTCACTGTGGGTGGTTGACGGCAACGATCGCGCGAGGGGCTTCTATGAGGCGCGCGGATATCGGGCGACCCTCGATCGGCAGAAGATCTCCGTTCCGCCCGTGAGGTGGGAGACGAGGTTCGAGCTCCGTCTCAGCGGTTGATCAGCTGGATCTGACGGCTCATCGCAACGAGGCTCCCATCCTCGTTCCAGAGCGTGCCGCTCGACTCGAAGAACATTCCTCCGATGAGGTCCGTGTGGAACGACACGGCAAGGCGTTGCGTGGCAGGTCGCCGACGCACGTGCAGGGTCAGCTCGATCGTCGGCGTCCACGGCGCGAACGATCCGACCGAAAAGACCGGTGGGGGCAGGGCGTCCGCGAACATCGGGAGGGACAGCGTGTCGATCGGGCGGCCGTCGGCGAACGAGACCCATCCCTCCATGCGGGCGGCGTCGAGGGTCCTGCCCTGGGTCCATGCCGTCGATGCCGGGGTGAGGCGGAGGTCGAGGTTGCGGACCATCGTCGGCACGAGCTGATTGGCGCCGGGATCGGTGGCGAGGCAGTCCTGTGGCGGCGGCAGCAGCGGCATGGACACCGATCGGTATCCGATGTCACCTGCGCTCGTGAGGTCCCCGAACGTCGTGAGCGTGGCAACCGCGACCGATCCCTCCTGGACGATGTCCGAACGGACGGTGCTCAGCGACCGTCCCGCCTTGAGGAGCTCTCGGTGCAGGGATGCGGAGCCGACCTTCCCGGGACGCACGAAGTGGGCGCTCATGGTGATCGGGTCCGGATGGGTCGTCAGTGCCCGTGCGCCCGCCAACGCAACCGACATCAGGTACCCGCCATGCGCGAAGCCCGGACCCATCGTCCACCGCTCGGGAAACGCAACGGTTCCCGAGTCCTGATCGACCGCGATCGCCTCGTCGAACTCGTACATCACGGCTCCAGGGGAGACGCGAGCCCATCGACGACGGTCGCGGAGGGCATGCGGGTGAAGATCTCGGGATCGACTCTGACCTTCATATCACGGGACCCTCCTCCGACGATCACCCAGGGTTGCTCGAGCACGGCCGCATCGACGAACAGTGGCATGCCGGGGGGAAGGCCGAAGGGGGTGACCCCGCCGATCTCCATCCCGGTCACCTCGGCGGTGAGCTCCTGGGGTGCGAACGACACCTTCCTGACATCCATGAGCTGTCGGCCCATCCGGTTGACGTCCAGGCGGGTCGTGGCAAGCACCAGGAACATGGCATGGACACCCTCGGGACGTCGCGACGCGAGCATGATGGCGTTCGCCGATTGCTCGGGCGGGATCCCGTAGTGCGCGCAGAACGCAGCGGTGTCGGCGAGGGCCGGATCGCACTCCATCGTCTCGAACGAGGCGCCAGCCGAGCGCAGGGCCGCGACCACACTCGCCCGGAGGGCTTCGCTCACTCGGTGTCACCCATGCAGACGCCGAGGGAACGGGCTGCTTCGATCCATGGATGATCGATCGGGATCGTCTTGCGCTTGCCGGCGACTTCCTCGAGGGGAATGGTGCGGGCCCCTTCACCGTCACTGGCGACCATCACCCCGAACTCCCCGGCGGCGATCCTGTCCGTGCACACGGTCCCGAGCGTCGTCGCGAGGATCCGGTCGACGGGTGAGGGTGATCCGCCACGCTGAACGTGACCGAGGATGGTCACCCGCGCGTCGAGCCCGGTGCGCGCCTCGAGTTCGGCGGCGATGTCGATCGTCCGGCGCCGCTCTGCTTCGAGGCGGACTGCCTCCTCCTTCAGGGCGTCCCCCTCGGATCCGCCCGCTTCCTTGGCCGCCGCGCGGAGGTCGGCGATCTTCTGCATCCGCTCGGCACTCATCGCTCCCTCCGCGACGGCGATGATCGAGAACCGGCTTCCTGCCGTCCGTCGGTTGAGGATGGACCGTGCGATGTCGTCGAGCGAATAGCCGATCTCGGGGATCAGGATGACGTCCGCTCCGCCGCCGAGACCAGCGCCGACCGTGAGCCAACCGGCGTTGTGCCCCATGATCTCGACAACGATGATCCGGTGGTGGCTGTGCGCCGTGCTGTGGAGCCTGTCGACCGCCTCGGTCGCGATGTTGAGCGCTGTATCGAACCCGAACGAGCGGTCCGTCCCCCACACATCGTTGTCGATGGTCTTGGGGAGGGCGATGACCGGCATGCCGTGTTCGGCCAGCTTGAGTGCGTTCTTCATGGTCCCGCCTCCGCCGAGGCACACCAGCGCTTCCAGGTTGTGTTCGGTGAACGTGGCGAGCATCGCGTCGCGCATGTCGAGGGTCGTGCCCCCGACGTCCATCTTGTCAACCTTGTCGCGACCCGTGCCGAGCACCGTGCCACCCTGCGTGAGGATGCCTGACAAGGTCTCGGAGTCGAGTCGGATCGTCCGATCCTGCATCAGGCCGCGGAATCCGTCCCGGAACCCGATCACGTTCCAGCCGTGCTGGCGGATCGCGGACTTGCCGAGCGCCCTGATCGCCGCGTTGAGGCCGGGTGCATCGCCCCCAGCCGTGAGTACTCCAATGCCCTTCGCCACACAACCTCCCTATCGAACCGCACGATACCCCGTCGCGGTGTGCACGACTCAGCGGCCTTTCGTGTCGGAAATTGCGTGACAGATCGGGTCGACCGTGGCATGATCGCAGTCCGGTGAAAGGAGGTGGTCCAGACAATGTCTGAAAGTTCTTCAAGGACCCCGGAGGTGGTCGAGCGCTAGCGCGACGATCATTCCATGAGGCCGCGCTCCTCTCGTGAGGCAGGTGGCGACTTCAACTCGGACCACCGGAACCCGGAGCTCCGCACGACCAAGGTCCCGTGCGGCGGTGCATGCGCCGAAAGCGCTCCGGGTTCTCTCGCGCTGGTAGTGTCGCAATCCATGGACACGGACTCGTACCTGGGATCCATCGACCGAGATGCCGCATCGATGCTGGCGGTGGCCACGGATGTACCGCTCGACACACCGGTCCCGACCTGCCCCGGCTGGACGCTGCGGGATCTCATCGAGCACACCGGCATCGTGCATCGACACAAGACCGAGACCGTGCGTGGCGGTTGGCTTGACGAGGCGCCACCAGAGCCTCGCGGTCCCGACGGTGACATCCTCGAGTGGTTCGGGCACGGCGTCCTCGAGATGCTCGAGGTGTTCCGCACCTCCGACCTCTCGAAGCCGACGTGGACATGGTGTCCACATCAACACAACGCGGGTTGGTGGGTCCGTCGAATGGCCCACGAGACGGTCATCCACGGCGCCGATGCCCTGATCACCGCAGGGCGCTCGGGGCGGGTGGAGCGCGAGTTGGCGATCGACGGTGTTGACGAGATCCTCGACGAGATGATGATCGGTGGGCCGACCTGGGGAACGCTCACCCCGGGGGACGGTTCGATCGCCATGGAGGCGGATGGTCACCGATGGGTCGTCCGTCGGGCCTCGTTCTCGGGCACCTCTCCGAGCAGCGGGAACACCTATGAGGATCTCCCGGCGCTGATCTACGCCGAGGGTCGCGAGCCCGATGCGGTGATCGCAACAGACCCTGCGACCCTCGACCTCTGGCTGTGGGGACGCGGGGATCTTCCGAGCGGAGCCACCAGTGGGGACAGGTCGCTCGTCGATTACGTTCGCCTCGTCGCTGCAGAAGCGACCTCGTGACCGATCAGGTCACGGTCACCACGTATCCGTATCGGTCGGACGCCGTGATCGCCGCCGCGAGGCTCACTGCCGATGGCATTGCATCGAATGTCGAGGCCGATGACGAGGGAGGCCTCAATCGCGGCTTCTACCGGGACTACGGGGTTCGATTGGTCGTGGCCGCAGACGACGCGGAGGATGCGTTCACCAGCCTCGGCATCGAGCGAATGCCCTTGCCCAGGCCCCTCGCACGCGCCATGACCGCCCACGCGGCATTCACCTATCCGGAGGAGGCCTGTGGTCTCGTGCTGTTCGCGAACGGGGTCCCCGTCTTCGTGTGCTGCGTCGACAACGTCGATCGGTCGGAGCAGAGGTACACGATTGCACCATCGGACCACCACGGCGTGATGATGTTCGCGCACCGGAACGGCTGGGAGGTGGGCGGGGTCTTCCACAGCCACCCCCGTTCGATCGCCCGTCCGTCAGGCGCTGACATCGCAGGCGGTGGTGATCCCGCATGGGTCCACTTCATCGCAGG
>JAWOGV010000200.1:0-2716 GCA_046496605.1 Acidimicrobiia bacterium
CCGGGCGGTGGCGAGGGATCCGACGAGCTTGTCGACCGCGTTGTGACGGCCGACGTCCTCGAAGATGCCGAGGAGGGCGCCGTCAGCGTTGAACGCCGCAGCAGCGTGGATGCTGCCCGTCGTCTCGAACGCATGCTGGCTCGAACGCATGAGATCGGGGAGGGATGAGATCAGGGACCTTTCGACCGTTGGCCCGTCGGGCACATGGCGAGCGGCGACGCGGACCGCGTCGATCGAGGCCTTGCCGCACACGCCACACGATGACGACGTGAAGAGATTCCGTCGGAACTGCTCGGGATCGACGACCACTCCGTCGGCCAGGATCAGGTCGTAGCGGTCCCCACCGTCCGAGCCAGTAGCTCGCACCTCGTCGACCTCGTGCGGTCCGAGGACGATGCCCTCCGTGATTGCGAATCCGAGCCCGAGTTCCCCATCGTGGCCAGGAGTTCGCATGAGGACCGCCAAGGGGACACTCCCGAGCCTGAACTCCACGGGCGCCTCCTCGACGAGCACATCGTCGAAGTCCTCCGTTGCCGCGGGGGAGAACCGAGTGACGCGACGAATCACGCCATTCCACCCAAGGAGGTCCTCCCTTTAGGGGGGACGGGCGAGCAAAGCGAGCCAGGGGGGCGCGTGAGCCTGCGAACACGAAGTGGGAAGCGGTCGGGCGGTGAGTCTGGTGATGGTGATCCCCCTGCATCGCTTCGCTCTGCCGTCCCCCTTCCCTCGTTTGCATCGTCCGATGGCTGCGAGGTCCAGATGCCGAGGAATCCCCCTGCATCGCTTCGCTCTGCCGTCCCCCTTGAAAGGGGGACGAGGGGGACGAGGGGGACGAGGGGGACGAGGGGGACGAGGGGGACGAGGGGGACGGGCGAGCAAAGCGAGCCAGGGGGGCGCGCGAGCCTGCGAACACGAAGTGGCGATGCCTCGGACGCCATCACTCGTCCTCTTCCGGTTGGATGTAGGCGTAGCCGAATCGGCCCTTGATGCAGAGGTGCCCCTCGGTCACGGGATGGTCCAGCGGTGAGGTCACCTTGACGATGCGGTTGTCCTGGACGTGGAGGTCGAGGTTGCATCCGATGCCGCAGAAGCTGCAGATCGTCGTCGTCACCGTCTGGGCCGATTCGTCCCAGGTGCCTGCCTCGCGCATGCGGTATTCGCTCGTGAACATGAGCGCACCCGTCGGGCACACCCCCACACAGTTACCGCAGTAGACACAGGCCGACTCGGGAAGCGTGATGTCGTACTCGGTCGAGATCGTGGAGGTCAATCCCCGACCAGCGACGTCGATGGCGAACGTGTTCTGGGCATCGGGGCCGCACGCAGCGACACACCGGTAGCACATGATGCACTTGTCGTAGTCCCGGACGTAGAGGTCGTCCTCGATCCTCACGGTCTCGGTGCGTCGCCACCCGCCCTCGTACTTCGAAGGATCGACCCCGTATCGGTCCATCTGGCGTTTCGTCTCGGGTTCCGCGAGCGACAGGTCCACGGCGGATGCGAGGAGCTCGTACACCGTCTTGCGGGCCTGCTGCACACGCGGCGAGTCGGTCGACACATCCATGCCCTCGGACACCGCACGCGAACAGGACGGAACCAGGGTTCGTGAACCCGCCACCTCGACGACGCACACGCGGCACGAATTGATCGGGTCGAGCGTCTCGAGGTAGCAGAGCGAGGGGACGTCGGCGCCGACGAATCGACATGCGTCGAGCACCGTCGAACCCTCGGGTACCCGTGCCGTGACGCCGTCGATCGTGATCTCCAGCGCGGTCCTCGGATCGGGGAGCGGTTGGGCCGTCATTCCGTGTGTCCGATCAGGCGCAGTTCGATCGCCGATTGGATGGCCACGGTCGCGAACTGGCCAAGTCCGCAGATCGATGCATCGCGGAGGACCCCGTCGAGCTCCGACAGGAGGTCGAGCTCGCGATGCACGTCGCTCGAACCGGTTCGGATCCGACCGAGGGACTCCTCCTGGCGCACGGTTCCGACACGGCATGGGATGCACAGACCGCATGACTCCTCGGCGAAGAAGTGTGCGATCCTCCCTGCGATCGCCGCCATGTCGACATCGGTGTTGAACACCATCACCACGCCGGACCCGAGCGAGATGCCGGCTGCTCGTGTTGCTTCGAAGGTCATGGGGACATCGAGGCGCTCCCCGGTGATGAACGTGCCTGCCGCGCCTCCGACGAGGACGGCTCGCAGGGTTCCCTCGATGCCGCCGGCGAGCGAGATGAGGTCCCGGGTCGTCGCGCCGAACGGGACCTCGTAGACACCGGGCGACACCACGTTGCCGGACACACAGAAGAGCTTGGGCCCCGTCGACTCGGCGGTCCCGGTCTCGGCGAACGCGGCACCGCCCTCGTCGACGATCGCGAGGACGTTCATGAGTGTCTCGACGTTGTTGACGAGCGTCGGGCGCCCGAAGAGCCCGGCCTCGGTCGGGAAGGGTGGCTTCTGGCGCGGCTCCCCCCGGAACCCCTCGATCGAGTTGAAGAGCGCCGTCTCCTCGCCGCAGATGTAGGCGCCTGCGCCGCTGCGCAGTTCGACGTCGAACGAGAACTCGGATCCTGCGATGTCACCGCCGAGGAACCCGGCGCGCCGTGTCTCGTCGATGGCCTCGGCGAGGCGGCGGCGGGCGATGGGGTACTCGCCACGGATGTAGATGTACCCCCGGTTCGCGCCGACCGCGAAGGCGGCGATGGTGAGCGCC
>JAWOGV010000224.1:0-4306 GCA_046496605.1 Acidimicrobiia bacterium
ACGGAAGCCGTGTCGAACCTCGATGCCATGGTCGGCTACGCGGAGTCGAAGATGGCCGAGACAGGGGTGAAGCTCCTGTGGGGGACCACGAACGCGTTCAGCCATCCACGGTTCGCTGCGAGTGCCGCGACGAACCCCGACCCTGAGGTCTTCGCGTATGCGGCGGCCCAAGTGAAGAACGCCATCGATGCAACGCACAGGCTCGGTGGCACGAGCTACGTCCTGTGGGGAGGCCGCGAGGGCTACGAGACACTGCTCAACACCCGGATGCGCCAGGAATCCGACCAGTTCGCGCGCTTCCTCCACATGGTGGTCGACTACAAGAAGTCGATCGGGTTCGAAGGAACGCTTCTCATCGAGCCGAAGCCCCAGGAGCCGACGAAGCACCAGTACGACTACGACAGCGCGACGGTGCACGGGTTCCTCGACCGGTACGACCTGCTCGGCGAGCTGTTCGTCAACATCGAGGTGAACC
This sequence comes from Acidimicrobiia bacterium, assembly GCA_046496605.1. Taxonomy (GTDB): domain Bacteria; phylum Actinomycetota; class Acidimicrobiia; order Spongiisociales; family UBA5794; genus SZUA-442. The sequence continues at coordinate 476 of JAWOGV010000224.1, forward strand.
ACGCGACGCTCGCGGGCCACAGCTTCCATCACGAGGTCGCGTACGCCGTGGACAACGGCATCTTCGGCAGCATCGACGCGAATCGCGGCGACCCCCAGAACGGATGGGACACGGACCAGTTCCCGAACTCGGTCGAGGAGATGAGCCTCGCCATGTATGAGATCCTCCGAGGCGGAGGTTTCACCGACGGAGGCTTCAACTTCGACACGAAGCTGCGGCGCCAGTCGATGGATCGAAGCGACCTCTTCCATGCACACATCGGTGCGATGGACACCCTCGCACAGTCACTCCTCGTCGCCGCCGCCCTCATCGAGGACGGTGAACTCGAGGGTGAGCGGGATGCGCGGTATGCGGGGTGGTCAGGCAATCTGGGTACCCGGATCCTGTCGGGCGACACCGACCTCGCCGCGCTGGAAGCCCTCGTCGCTTCGGGGGACATCGATCCGGTTCCCGTGTCGGGTCGCCAGGAGGCGCTCGAGAACCTCGTGAACCGGACCATCTGGCGCACGGTCTGAAGGGCGACGGACGGCTGCGGGTGTGCGAGCCTTCTCTATCGGTCTACGACCATGGCGAGGTCGGCAGCGAGCAGGAACGGTGACAGAACGGCCGGAATGTTCGAGAACGGCAGCACGTCAGGGTGGAGATCGATGCCGAGCACATCGGCCATGAAGGTTCGGCGCCTCTCGATCCTCGACCACATGGCCGGATAGCGCTGCGCGATCGTCGCCCGGAGGTCACCGTCGGCGAGGGCGATCCCGTCCTCGATGTTGGTCGTGAAGTACTCGCTTCCGGTTGCAGGGATCACGTCGACCTGGAGCGCCATCCCCGATGCCAGGGCGATGTCGCTCTCGGGCGAAATGGGGGAGTTGACCCACTCGTCGAGGTGGATCTGGTGACCGGGGTTCAGGAAGATCCCGAAGAACGGGTCGCCGAGGTGCCTGTCGATGATGTCGAACAGCGCGCCGCCCGTCTGGCCGATGTGCAGGGCCTCGTACCACTCGACGATCGCTGCGAAGTAGGGAACGACGAGCTTCTCGACGTAGTCCCCGATCGCGGGAGGAAGCTCACCAGAGTCCCGCACGACGAAGCCCGCCCTGCATGTCAGGGCGCCCCAGATCCCGAAGGCGGTAGTGAAGCGATCCCCTCGCTCGATCGGGCGGTCCCCCGGACTCAGGAGACCGAGGGATGCACGGTCGCCCGCGGTGAGCATGAGATGGCACGACAGCGGACTGCCGTCCCAGCCGAGGAACGAGACGGCCTCTGCCTCGGACATGCCGGGTTCGAGGTTTCGCAGCAGGTTGGCAACCCCCGAGGAGGTCGTGCACGACGCATGCTCGAACGCGGCGAGCTGCTCGACCTCGTTGATGATCCTGAGGCCGCCACGGGCTGCCGTGAGGATGTGATTCGCATTCTCGAGGACGCCGGATCCACCCGCGACATCACGCGCTGCCTCCACGATCCACGAGGGGACCTCGACCATCGAGCGGTCGGTGAACTCCTTCCATCCGATCATCGCCACCCGTGAGCCGAGGCCCTCCGAGGCGAAGACATCCCGGAGGGGCCTCGAACGGTCGCGGGGCTGCCCCGGGAGGCTGAGGTCCTGGTGGAGCTCAACCCGCATGTCGAGTGGCGCCGCCTCCGCCATGCCGATGCACTCGTTGCCGGTGACGAGCAGCGGGCTGCCATCACCCGTCACGACGAGCAGGGCCTCCTCGAAGCGCGGGTCGAAGCCCGTGAGGTATGAGATGTTCGCGCTGTGCTCCCTGTCGGCGTAGACGATCGCCGAGTCGAAGCCGAGCTCTCCGAGCCGATCGACGAATCGTCGGAACCGCACGGAATGGAGCTCGGGCGGGAGCGTCGGCCTGACGCTGTCCCTGCCGAAGTCCGGAAGGTCGATGCGATCGAGGCGGACGCTCATTCGGGATCTCCCATGGCAGTTGGATCGGCCTCTTCGTCGGCAGTGGCGTTCCCCGGCGTCAGGGTGACGTACCTGTTGGCCGTCACGCTATCCCATGAGCCCGTTGTTCCGTCCGGCCACGTGACCGTGATGTCCGCGGACGATGCCGGCCCGAGTCCGAAGTGGATCCAGTCCCATTGGCCGCTGGCGTGGCCTCCCCCGACGGTCACCTCCCTCACCATGATGTGATCCCCGACCGTGATCCCGATCCACGCGCCCACACCTCTGGGATTGGGGCCTTCGCCGTCGATGCGGACCGCCAACCAGTTGCCCATCGCGACGGGGTCGGTGCCGCTTCCGGCTCCCAGATTTCGCCACAACCGGACGGGCGCTGTCCGATTCACCTCCACGAGGTCGAGGAGGCCGTCGCGGTTGAGGTCGACGAGGGCCGCGCCGCGGGTCTTGTCGAAGTGCACGATGCCAGCGTCGATCGCACCCTCGACGAATGTGCCATCGGGTTGACCGAGGAACAGGTTGTTCGGGTCCTCGTCGGTGAACGTCGGCATCGCATCCACGTTGCCCTTCGCTACGAACAGGTCCACGAAGCCGTCGTTGTTGACGTCCTCGAACTGCGCGTGCCACGCGGTCGACGGACGCGGATCGTCGCCGAGATACGGGGCGTGCGCGGTCACACCGCGTCGGATCGCAATGTCCGAGTAGGAGGGGCGCTCGGGACCGTCCGTGAGGGACTGGAGCTTGTTGTCGCCCTGGCTGGTCAGGTACACCTCCGGGTATCCGTCACCGGTGATGTCGTGCGAGGCGATCCCCATCCCCCAGACCTGGAGGTGATTCCATCCATCGTCCCTCGAGTACGCGACGGGATCGGATCCCGGGGAGATCGCCCATAGCTGCTCCTCCCCGGTGCGGTAGTACTGCCGGTCGTTGGTGACCCGCAGATCGGCGACACCGTCCCGGCCCCAATCGCTGAACAGGAGGGACAACGAGCACAATCCCGGATCGAGGGCAATCGGTGGACCGTATGTCGTGCCCTCGGGACGAAGGACCACGTTCGGGGCGCACAGGTCCGTGCCATCCTGGAGCTCGGCGGGATCGGTCGACTTGAGGTAGTTCCCGAACGCCAGCGTCGGGAACTCGTTCCCCTGCTCCCACGTCGCGCTGAAGCCCACGGTCCATGCCGACCCGCCGTCGATGCCCCACATCTCGTTCGCTCGGGCGAACGTGCAGTCACCGCCACCGCGGAGGATCACGTTCTCCCCGATCCGGAGCACGACGAGGTCCACGATCCCGTCCGAGTCGACGTCGAGGGGATACGAGCCCGTGACGCCTGTCATGGCCAACTCGGGCATGTCGACCGCTTCGAACCGGAGCTCTCCCGCGACCGTTCCCACGTTCCGATAGAAGGCTGCAGGGGCTTCGCCTCCGGCGAGGTGGAGGTCGAGCATTCCGTCGTCATCGCAGTCGAATGCGGCGACTCCGCCGCCCTCGAAGTACCGCCAGTCGCCCTCATAGGAGTGCGTGACGCCCGAGCCCGATGTCTCCTCGATCATGCGGGGTGCCCCGAGGGCTTCCGTGGGTGATGCCGGAGTTCTCTGTGCCATCGCGGCGACGATCACGGCGGTGACGATCAACCCGACCACCACCATCCCTGCGGCAACACGACTCGCGAGCCCTACCCGTGCCATGTCAACCCGATTCCGCGGGATCGAAGTACTCCAGTGCCTTCTCCCACGCGTCGCGACCGATCTGTTCGCCCAGGCGTCGACCCTCGAAGTCATCGGCGCGCACGTGGATGCCGCCATAGATGCGGGAGATGCCCGCCTGATCCGCGGCATCCCGATAGGTCGCCCACTGGAGCCCGACGGCTTCGTCGGGCCCTTGTTCGAAGTCGAGTCCCTCGGGTTCGTACACTTGCA
>JAWOGV010000252.1:0-20141 GCA_046496605.1 Acidimicrobiia bacterium
GCCGCGGACGCCATGAACGGAGAGTGGAACCCGCCGGCGACAGCCAGTCGAATCACCCGCCGAATCCCGAGCTCCCTCGAGTTCGCCTCGAGCCAGTCGAGGTCGTCATTGCCACCGGCGACGACGATCTGGCCCGGCGCATTGAGGTTTGCGACGTACAACCTGCCACCGGATGCGATCCGAGCCGCGCACACATCGCCTGCAACCTCCTCATCCGCACCGATGAGGGCCGCCATGCCGGAACCCGAGGCCGAGGTCGCATCGGCCATGGCCATGCCGCGTTCGGCGACGAGGGCCATCCCCTCCCGGAACGACAGCGCTCCCGAAGCCGCGAGGGCCGTGTACTCGCCAAGGGAGTGTCCCGCTCCCGCGGCGGGAGCGGGATGCGCGTGCGACCTGAACACCTCCCACAAGGCGAACGACGTCGCATAGAGGGCGGGTTGGGCACGATCCGTTGACGTCAGGAGCTCATCGGGACCCTCTGTGATGACCGAAGCGAGATCCCAGCCGAGGACGTCCCCAGCCTCGGCGAAGAGGTCTGCTCGCATCTCGAGCACGTCGGGGCACATGCCGACGGATTGGCTCCCCTGGCCGGGGAACAGAACTGCGTACTTCATCGATCACGAACCGTTGGTCGGGGAACCGAGTTCTGACCCGTCGCCGGGGATCGACGTTTCACGCATCGTCCGTTGGTTCGACACCGTGATCCGAGAGGTACCGCCGGATGCTGCGAACGGCTTGGAGGATGCGGTGCTCGTTCTCGACGAGGGCGAAGCGGACATGCTCATCGCCGGAAGGCCCGAAACCGATCCCGGGGCTCACCGCGACATGTGCTCTGTCAAGCATGTCGAGGGCGAACTTCAGCGAACCCATCGACCGAAGGCGCTCCGGGATCCTCGCCCAGACGAACATGGTCGCATGCGGTGCCTCGATGGGCCAACCGCTTCGTGCGAGGCCCCCGACGAGGGCGTCGCGACGCTTCCGGTACTCGTCGACGACGAGATCGATGTACTCATCGTGATCGTTGAGCGCGATGATCGACGCGATTTGGATCGGCTGGAACGTGCCGTAGTCCAGGTACGACTTCAACTGGCCGAGGGCCGCGACGATCTCCTGGTTCCCGACGACGAAGCCGACACGCCAACCCGCCATCGAGTGGGATTTCGACAGCGTGTAGAGCTCGACGGCGACGTCCTTTGCCCCGTCGACGGAGAGCAGGGACGGCGGACGATATCCATCGAAGGCGATGTCGGCGTATGCGAAGTCGTGGACGAGCATCACGCCATTGCGGTGCGCGAATGCGACGAGGCGTTCGAAGAACGCGGCGTCGACCGTCACCGTCGTCGGGTTGTGGGGGAACGACGTGACGATGACCCTCGGCTTGGGCCACGACGTTCGGAACGCAGCCGTCAGCCGCTCGAAGAAGTCGGCGTCCGTCGACAGGTGCACCCGCCGTACCTCTGCACCTGCGAGCACGGGCGCATACATGTGGATGGGGTACGACGGCTCCGGGACGAGTGCCACGTCGCCGGGCTGGACGAGGACCCACATCAGGTGCGAGAGGCCCTCCTTCGCGCCGATCGTGTTGATGACCTCCGTGTCGGGATCGAGGTCCACGCCGTACGACCGCAGGTAGCGATCGGCGACCGCCTTGCGCAGATTCGGCAGCCCGCGAGATGCCGAATAGCGGTGGTTCTTGCCCTGGTACGCGGCCTCCACGAGCTTGTCCACCACCCCGGGGGGAGACGGTATGTCGGGGTTGCCGAACCCGAGGTCGATGACGTCGACTCCCGATCGCCTCGCTGCCGTCTTGAGGTTGTTGACCTCGGCGAACACGTAGGGAGGCAGGTTGTCGATTCGTCGGAACTGCATCGCGTCACGATAGGGCGTGCCACAGCCGATCCGGCGAACCCGGCGTGATCGACCGCACTACCGCGGGAGGAACTTCCCGAGGACGGACGGAACGATCTCGGCGCCCCATGCAAACGCACTTCTCACGAGATCGAGGGCGTCCTCGGATCCATCCCAGTGCTCCGCTACGACCGCCGCATCGGCGCCTGAGAGCATCCGATCGACGGCGACCGATACGAGCACGACGTCATCGAGGCGGCCGAGGCCGGGAACGAAGTCCGGTATCAGGTCCACGGGTGAGAGCACGTACGCGAGTGCTACCACGACGAGCGCTCGGCGACGCATCGGCACCCGGGGATCCACGCTCAGGCGTGCGAGGAGTTTCACCAGGTTCGGCGCGATGGCAACCGATTCGAGCGCGAGTTCCCGCATCGTGCGCGGCGGTGCCGCCGCTCGCTCGTCGATCGCGTCGAATCCCGGCTCAGCGTTGCGACGATGCATCGATTCCCCCTGCGGCCATGAGTGCTGCTCCAACGGCTCCCGCGACGGCCCCCAGCCGAGCGACCTCGACGCTCGGAGCCAGCCGGTGGCTTCCTCCGTGGAGCGAGTCCGCGAGCACCCTCCTGGCAGGAGCGAGGACCGATTCGCCCACGGAACCCAGCCCTCCACCCACCACGATCACATCCGGGTCGAAGATCGCAACGAGGTCGGCGAGTCCCTGGCCGAACGCTCGACCCACCTCGGTCACGAGCGCCCTCGCGGTCTCGTCCCCCGCGTCTGCGGCCTCGACGACGACCTGCCCGCTCACCGCGCGCTCGCCGATGGCCCGTGCGAGCGAGCTGTTGGGGTTGCCGTCGATGACCTCGCGCGCGAGTCGCTCGAGTGCCGGTCCTGAAGCGATCGTCTCCCAACAGCCCCGCTTGCCGCAGTCGCACAACCGTCCGTCCCGCTCGACCTTGATGTGACCCCACTCCCCTGCGTAGGACCCCCCGCGATAGACGTCGCCGCCGATGGCGATGGCACCACCGATCCCCGTACCGAGCGTCACCAGGAGCACGTTTCGGTATCCGGCCGCGACCCCGAGTGCGAGCTCTGCCACCATGGCCGCGTTCGCATCGTTGTCCACGACCACCGGGAGGCCGAATCGCCGATCGAGTTCGTCACCGATGCGCAGGTTCGTGCCCCTGACGTGGGGGCCCCACACGAGTGACCGGTCCGCGATCGACACGAGCCCTGCGACGCCGACACCGATTGCCGTCTCGGTACCGTCGGAGACGGCGCTGATTGCATCCGCGATGGCCTCGACGGTGTCCATGTCGCGATCGAGGACTTCGTGGTGTGCGCGCGCGACCTCGGTTCCCTCGAGGCGAACCGACAGGACCTTGGATCCGCCGATGTCCACGCCGATGACGCTCATCGAACCACCGTGTCGGTCGCCATCGCGCTACTCGACAGGCACGTGCTGGCTGGCACCGCGCTCGTCGCCTTGGGTCTCGGGCCGAACCGTCCTGACGATGCCCGTCATGAGCGCTCCGACTCCGCTTGCGACCTCGAACGCAGCCTTCGCGAAGTGCACCGTCGCCTTCCGAGTGGCGTCAACGATGGGTTCGATCGGTGTCTCTGGCATCAGGCCTCCAGGGTGAAGACGACGCGCAGCTCGCCATCGGCGAGCTTGGCGCGTCGGATGGTTCTGCGCTTGAGCGAGTCAGGGAGCACGATGCTGCGCCGGTATGAATCCACCGTGACGAACAGCTCGTCACCATGGCGCATCACATCGACGTGTTCCTTGTCGACGAGGGGAATGGAGAGCACGAGGGCGACGTCATCGGAATCGGCGAGCGATTCGACTCGGATGGGGTCGATGTCCGACAGGCGCATCGTGGGATCATCGTCCCCGTAGAGCTCCGTACCGACGACGCGGAGGCGTTCCGGCCCCACCATTTCGTGATCGAACAGCCGGAGCCGCCGGATGTCGGTGCCTGCGAATCCTTCCTCGACCGCCTCGAGATGACCCTTCTGGATCTGACGCCACTCCGCGAAGTAGGGGTCATGGACCTCATCCGGCAGGACTCGATTGACGATCGCAGCATCGACGGCGTAGCCGAACAGGCCGAGGTACGTGTAGGTCCTCCTCGCCTCGGCGATCACCATCTTCTCCGGGTTCATCACGAGGCGGGCCGTCGTGATGTCGGGATCCGAGAGGAGTTCGCGGATCCCGTCCAGGCGCTCGTAGAACCGTTCGATCGATTGGAAGACCTTGTCGTCGGCCATCGGAATGCTCGAGACCCTCGACATCACCGGCCGAATGACCTTCGCGACCCTGCGGCTCAGGGGAAACATCTTGTCCATGTACCACGACATCACTTCGGGCAGGCTGAGGAGTCGGAGGGTCTCGGCAGTGGGCGCGCAGTCGACGACGATCACGTCGTAGATGCCGGATCTGGCGTGGTCCCGGACCGTGGCAAGGGCGAAGAGCTCATCCATCCCGGGGAACACCGTCAGCTCCTCCGCCTCGATGCCGTCGAGCCCTGACCAGTCGAACAGGTCGGTCAGGTGGTCGCGCACGTCACCCCATGACTCCTCGAGGCGCAGTTGGGTGTCGATCTGCTGGCCGTCGAGTCGGTCGACGATGCTGCTCGGGGCATCGCCGAGTTCCATGTCGAACGCGTCCCCGAGTGAATGGGCGGGATCCGTCGACATCACGAGCGTGACGTATCCGAGATCGGCGGCTCGCAGGGCCGTTGCGGCCGACACCGTTGTCTTGCCGACCCCGCCCTTGCCCGTGACGAGGATGATGCGCATCAGGCGGTCGACTCTGCCTGTTTCTTGAGGCCTCGCAGCGCCGTGCCGACGATCTGCTTCTCTGCCTGCTTGCGGAGGAACCCCGGAACGGTGAACGCGGGATCGACCTTGAGGGCGTACACGACCTCGGTGCCGCCACCCTCGAGCCCATTGAACTCGTATCGACCCTCGAGGGACCGAATGTCGTCGTTCGGGACCGCGCTCCACCCGAAGCCGTTGTCGAAGTCGTAGTCGTAGACGAGGGTGTAGGAGATCTCCTTGATCATGCCATCGACGACGAAGTCCGCCCTGACCGGGCGTCCGTACTCGTCCTCCTCGGTGACCGCCACGGTCCGAACGCCGCCGGCCCACAGGGGGTACGAACCGAGGTCGAGCGCGACCTCGTAGACATGCTGGGGTTCAGCCGACACCTCGACACTCTGAACCGTTCCCTCGACTGCCATCGTGACTCCTTGTGCCCTGAATGCCCGAAGGGTAGCGGCGGGTCGAGTTGCACACCCGCGCGTGGGCAGGTCGGGTGTCACAGGCCATCAGCGAGCGGTCGTGCCCCAGCCGTCGCTTCGGTGGTGGACCGCTCGTCCCGTCGCCCTGAAGTACCCGACGTTGATGCATGTCGTCGCGCCGTATGTCATCGACGTCGCCCTCGGCTGATGGACATCGCCGTAGTAATGCAACCTCGGACGATGACGATCGAGGTACTCGCGAACGGGCACCGACCCCTTCCCGGTACCGCCGATCACGTCCTCGCACACCATCGGCAAGGCAGCGGGGACGTGCGTACACAAGACGTCGACACGGCCGAGCGCGTCGAGGCGGTCACGCATCGTTGCATCGTCGATCTCTCCAGCCGACCCGATTCGTTCGACGCCGCGTCCGACGAACCCGAAGGCCTCACCCTCGAAGTCGATGACGTCGCCGTCGACCCACGTCGCCGAGGAGGGCAGATGGGTCCTGAGCAGGTCCGGATCATCGACGTTGCCCGGTATCACGTACGCGTCGAGGCCGTCGATGGCGTCGCGCATGCGCTCGTACTCGCAACGCATGGCATCGCCGACAGCCAGCCTCACATCGAACCCGAGGGCCGCCGTGCGCATGGCCCACATGCGATTCGCGGCGGAGTCGTCGACCGAACGGAGCCCGACGACGGATTCCACGACGTCTCTCCCGACGACGTCGGCGAGGATCCCCTCGTTCGTCCGGTAGTCCACCAGGTTGATGAGATCGCCGAGCACGAGCACGGTTTCACCGCGTGTCGCAAGCCTCCCGAGCGCGTCGAATGCGCCATGGACGTCCGAGACGATCAGCACGGGCTCGCCACCGACACAGCTACGCCGCCGTTCGCGGTCCGAGCCATTCGGAGATGGCTGCGAGCGCGACCGCACCGACAACGGCCGCAGCGAAGGCCGCGACGTCGGGCCACCCGCCGTAGCTCGTGGAGATCCCTGTCATGCCGAACCCGATCAGCGCAGAGATCCCCCGTCTCGCCCATGGGCCGAAGCGCGACTCGGGATCCACCCCCTGCCACCCCTCGACCGTGTCGGCCACGGCGGTTGCAACGATCCATGCGGCGAGTCCGAGGAGCCCGACAACGAGCGTCACGGCGTACACAGCGGTCATCGAGCACTCCCCTGAAGGCGAAGGCCTGAGCGTAGACGGAGCAGGGTCGTCATCGGGGTACCAGGTTCCGGATCTCCTCGAGGACGTTCCGATCGGATTCACGGAGCGCTGCGAGGGCGAGAATGGCGGCCGCAGCCGACGTTCCGATCCTGGCGACGGCCCACGCGGCGTGACCCCGCAGGAGAGGGTCAGGATGACCGAGGTAGCCTGCCGCCACTGCGAGATCGTCTGCGCTCCGACCGTTCGCCATGGCAACGATCGCATTCCTGCGCACGAATCGCGCGCTGCGGCCGGGGATGTACCAATGGGTGAATGCCTCGTCGATCTCGTCGTCACTCATTCCGAGGATGTCTCGCGCACTCGGCGAAGGCGCAGGGCGATACGATCCGAGCGCTCCGTGGCCCGGAGGGCAGGCGACGAGGCACGCGTCACAGCCGTACACCCGATCGCCGGCGGCAGCCCTGAGCTCGATCGGGATCGGGCCCCTCGCCTGGAACACCGCGGCGAGGCAGCGACGGGCATCGAGGACCCCCGGGGCGACGATTGCGCCCGTCGGGCAGGCTGGCATGCACGCGATGCACGTTCCGCAGGACCGCTCCATCGGTTTCGTTGGCTCGATGGGTGCGTCTGTCACGACGCTTCCGATGAGGAACCATGGTCCGAGTCCCGGTGTGAGGACCATCGTGCTCTTTCCCCACCATGCCACGCCCGACCTGACGGCGGCGGCACGATCGACGAGTCGATCGTCGTCGTATACGCGCTCCGTCCGAAACCCTCGAGCGTCGAGCACTGCGACCAGCGCATCGAGCACGGCCCGCACCGAGGCGTACCGGTCGCCGTCCGCGAACCGTGCCACCGGTCGACCGACATCCCGGCAACCATCATCCTGTCCTCGGCTTGCAACACCATCCCCATCGGCGAGATATGGAACGGCCACGACGACGATCGCCCTGGCCCACGGAAAGGAGCGGCCAGGCTCTGTCGACGTCACCGGATCCGCATACACGAACCGAAGTGACCCCCGTTCACCCGAGGCCGCCCGTCGATCGATCTCGATGCGGGTCTCCTCGAAAGGAGCGAGGTCGGTGACCCCGAGCCGTGCGCCGGACGATCCGGCAACGGATGCCAGTGTCTCGAGGAGGTCCATCAGGACGAACTGTAGGTGCGATGGGCATCACCGACCTGACGATCGTGGTGTTTGACCTCGCAGGCCCCGCCGGGGCGCCGGTGTCAACCCGATGCCTCCCTCGGTGCAGGGTCGTCGACGACGAGGCGGATGGGGGCGATGAGGCCCGCGCTCGCCATCGCGTCGATCGCCGCGTGCTCGTCGTCTCCCAGTTCGATCACGCCCGTGTCGCCCAAAAGGGCGGTGACGAGGCAATCCCGGCACGCCGTGGTATGACGGGCCACGCAGCTTCCGCAATCGATGATCATGCATTCCTCCCGCTGGCCGGATCGATGTGGGAACCATACGGACCCGGTATGACACGATCCTGGCGCTCGGGACGTGCGATGACCCCACGACGCGGTACTGTGGCGCGCATGCGACTCGGACTGAACATCGGCTTGTACGGAACGGCGATCGTGGACAACTTCGCGCTCATCGACATGGTGGAGGACCTCGGATACGACAGTGTCTGGTGTGCGGAGGCGTACGGGTCCGATGCGCTGACCCCCCTCGCGTGGATCGCGGCACGCACCGAGCGCTTGCGTCTCGGGACCGCGGTGTTCCAGATACCGGCACGCACCCCCGCGATGACGGCCATGACGGCGGCGACCCTCGACGTGATGTCGAACGGCAGGTTCCTGCTCGGCCTCGGCGTATCCGGGCCACAGGTCGTGGAGGGCTGGCACGGCCGTGCGTTCGGGAAGCCCCTCGCCGTCACCCGCGAGTACGTCGAGATCGTGCGGCGCATCCTTGCTCGCCAGGATCCCGTCGAGTTCGATGGTGAGTATTACCAACTCCCCTACCGGGGTGAGGATGCCACGGGCCTCGGGAAGCCTCTCAAGAGCATGATCGCACCGACGAACCCGAACCTCCCCATATACCTCGCCGCCATCGGGCCACGCAACGTCTCGCTCGCAGCTGAGATCGCCGACGGTTGGCTGCCGATCTTCTTCTCACCCGAGAGGACGACCTCCCAGTACCAGCCCCTGCTCGACGCCGGCTTCGCACGGTCAGGCGATCCGACGAAGGCCGACCGCTTCGACATTGCGCCGACGGTCACCGCGCTCGTGACAGACGACATCGATGCCGCACGCCTCCAGATGAAGCCACAGCTCGCCCTGTACATCGGGGGCATGGGAGCGAAGGGGACCAACTTCTACAACGATCTCGCTTGCCGGTACGGCTACGAGCAGGAGGCCGAGGCCATCCAGGACCTGTACCTGGAGGGAAAGCGAATGGAGGCGACCATGCTCGTGCCGGACGCCCTGGTCGACGAGGTGTGCCTGGTCGGGCCGGAGGGTGCCGTACGCGACAGGCTCGATGCGTGGAAGGAAGCGGGCGTCGGGACGCTGATCGTCGGTACGTCCGATCCGCGCACCATCCGGTTCATCGCCGAGGCAGTGGCCTGATCACGTGTCGGCCTGCGGGAGCGGGACCTCGAAGCGGAACGTGCATCCCGACCCATCGACGTAGCTGAGCTCTCCGCCCATCAGGTGGGCGAGCCGGCGGGACAACGACAATCCGAGACCGACCGACGATGTGAGCTGTGCTGCCGAGCGTGATCGGCCATATGCCTCGAACACCCTGGCCCTGTCCTCCTCCGGCACGCCTGTCCCATCATCGTGGACATCGATCCACGCCATCGTGTCAGAGCTGCCGAAGGTGGCGGTGACGTTGCGTCCGCCGTACCGGAACGCGTTCGTCAGCAGGTTCCGGATGACCTGGCGAACGCGAACCGGATCGGCGTGCGCTACCGATTCGACATCGGCGACCGCCACGGTGTGCGTATCCGGTATCGAGAGACGATCGACCACGGTCCGCGTCATCACGGCGAGGTCGATCGGCTCCGGGAACACCGGAAGTGCCCCGTCATCAGATCGAGCAGCGACGAGGAGGTCCTCGACGAGATCCGCCATCTCCGAGCTCTCGGTCGCGATCACCGCGAGCAGCTCCCTGCGCTCCTCATCACCGAGCCGATCACCTGCGGACCGCAGTTCCTCGGCGAGACCCCCGACGACCGTGAGCGGTGATCGCAGTTCGTGGCTGACCGACGCGATGAGCTGGTCCTTCGAGGCGAGGGAGGCTTCGAGGCGGGCACGGTTCTGCCCCCTCTCGTGAAAGGCTCCGATGATGTCGGCGAACGTCCTCAGGAACGCCTCATCCCTGTTCCTCCAGACGTGGTCGCCCCCGCTCACGACGAATCCGACGGATCCGTGCCACGCACCGGCGACCTCGACGCCCGCGATCAGCTCCGACACGTCGTGACGTGCCCGCCGACTCGTCACTTCACCACGTTGAAGTGCACTCCGGACATCGGGCTGGTCCCCATATCTCCACGAGGTTCCAACGGCGTAGCGGGCAGACGATCCGGGAGATGCCCAGGCACCGACCACGACCGCCTGCGGCGTTCCGTCGGGACCGACCACGGTCTCCGTGACGAACAGCTCATCGACGCCTGCGGCTGACCCGACGGCGACGAGGGCGGGTTGGAGGTCGATCGCGTGCTCACCGAGGAGGGCCTGGGATGCCCTGGCGATCGCCTCCTCGTATCGCAGGCGACCATCGAGGGTGCCGATCAGCGAGTCACGGACCCGTGCGTCCTCCATACGTTGCCAGAACGCGGCAGTGAGATCGGCCATCGTCCGTAGGAGCGCGAGATCGTCCGTTCGCCACAGCCGTTCGGGGTCACGGTCAGCAGCACCGATGACGCCGACCCACTCGTCGCGGAGCGTGATCGGGATGTTGACCTCGACGTGGAGGCCTCCCTCGCCACCCCTGTCAGCGGCCGTGCCTCGCGCCTCCTCGACACGATAGAAGAATGGTGCACCGCCCTCGAGATGTGACCGTGCGCCCGGCATCGCCGACCACGGGACCTTGGACCTCACGTCGAGCGAGGGGTGGACGGTCGATGGGTCCGCCGACCGCTCGACGACGACCGCCGCAAGGCCGAGGGTCGGGTCATCGACGTTGCGTTCGACGAACACGGCGGACACGTCCATCGCTTCGCGGATCGCATCGAGCGCGGAACCGAGCGCCCTGGCATCGTCCTCGGCCACGAGGGCCTTGGAGGCCTCCGCGACGGCATCGGCGATCTCGATCCTGCGGCCCACGGTCACTCCCCCCTGCGTTCTGGCCAATGCGTACTCGCGGGCCATCGCGATCGTGAGGAGCCCGAACACGGTGACGGTGATGACACCCGAGACCACTGATCTCACGTAGATGTCGGAGGCCGTGTCGGTGAACAGCGAGGTGACCGATGCCCCGATGCCGATGGCCAGGGCGTACGCGCCGATCCGCCACGCACTCCTCGTCGTTCCGAGGACGGTCGTCACGAGCACGAAGTAGGCGACGACCACTCCCACCGCGGCTGCGGGAACCGCTGCGATGACGAGGCCGACGCCGGTGAGTGAGATGTCGGCGACGAGCGTCGGCCCGACCCTCGATCTGTCGGACGAGAGCGCGATCGACGCATCGACCGCGATTCCAGCTCCCAGCGCGACGATGACGGCAAGGACGGGCCATTCGAGGACCACGCCGCTGAACGCTGCAAGGGACAGGGTGACGATGCCGGCGATTCGTCGAAGCCCGTGCCAACGCGTCAGTACCGCTGCGTACTCTGGCAGCGGGGTCGCATCGGATTCGACATGGGCACGCGGGAGCGTTGCAGTCACGGGTCCCCAACGGTTCGCTCCGTGGTCTATCGGGTGATCAGGCCCGGTCGTTGAGGAGTTCCGGCGAAGCCCGGCGGCGGCACGGCGGCCAACCGATCATCCGATCAGCGGCGCCACCACGAGGCGACGGCGTCGGACCACAGGACCACGGCTCCATGGTGTGCGCAGCGGTCCCTCAGCTCGCGGTCGTTGGTGACGACGACCCATTGTCCCCGTGCGTTGCGGACGAGGTCGACGATCTCCTCATCGGCGGACCGCTCCTGAGCGAACACGACCTCGACGCCGAGGTCGGTTCGAACGGCCTCGCGCCCGACGATGCCGACGGCATCGAAGATCACCATGACCCTGGCGGTCGACGAACGCGCGAGTCCTGTGGCAACGGTCCCGACGATGGCACGGCCCTCGGAGGTGGCGAACTGCTCGACGCCGAGCACCCCCGCGAGGTTGTAACCGTCGAGGACGATCACATCGACGCGTGCAGCGAGAACGGCAGCCACGGCCTCTGCGCTGTCAGGGGCGATCCCGCCGGGAAGCGTGAACGCCCCATCGAGATCGGGCGCCATGGTGATGCCGATGGCAGGTCGGTACGGGCGGACCGCACGCTCGAGGGCGTCGAGGTGCCTGCCGATCGCCATCGGATCCGTGCCCGGAATCTGGAGCGCGCCCTGCCTGGTCCGGTCGATCGGGGATCGACCGCCATCGGTCCGCTTGCGTGCCTTTTCCGTGAGGCGATCGACTGTCCGCTCGAGTTCACGGACCTCGACGAGGAGGCGATCCCGCTCGGCTTCGGTTGCCCTGTGTTCGGTCGCGGCCGCCTCCGCCATCCGGCGTGAGGAGGTCGCCCCCTCCGTGTTGCCCGAGCGTGCGACGCGATGGGCCTCCTTCAGCGCAGCGATGTCGGCTCGTGCCTTGTCGCGCGCTGCACCGGTCCTCGCCTTGGCCTCCGCGAGCTTGCGCTCGAGATCCTGCACGCGGCCGGTGAGGGCACGGACCCGTTCGCGTTCTGCCTCAAGGAGACTGCCCGCGGCCATCGCCTCGAGGACGGGAGCTGCCCGCTCGGGATCCTCGAGGAACAGCTCGGACACGGCGTCGCCATCATCGACGGCGCTCCACCGCCCGGCGACTGCCCTGCGGAACGCCTCATCGACGATGAGCGCATCCACGAGGGCCTTCTCGAGGGGTGGCGGGAGCGAACGAGCAGAGCTTGCAGCCACCTTGCGGAGCCGAACCGGCACGTCATCCGAGTCCCGATCCGCGAGCTCTTCGCGTGCAGCTGCGATCACCGATCGGAGCAGGCGCCTGGCATCGCGACCCAGTGTCACGGGCTCGCTCGCCACGACGTCCATCCTCTCGATTTGACCTTCTTCGCCACGGTGCCATACTCCCACACCAGCCGCGTACGTCGGCGACCAGGACATGAAACAACACTTCGTAGTAATCCTTCTCAGGTAGGCGCATCACACAGCCGATGCGCCCAACCCTCCGTGCCCCGGAGGGTTTCGTTTATCTGGAGCACGACATGACACACACCCTCACTGGTTCGGAGATCCTCATTCGGTCCCTCGAGGCCGAAGGCGTCGAGGTCATCTTCGGTGTACCGGGAGGAGCGATCCTCAAGGCATACGACACGCTGTTCGACAGCGGCATACGGCACATCCTCGCGCGACACGAACAGGGCGCTGGGCACATGGCGTCGGGGTATGCACACGCAACGGGCCGAGTCGGCGTGACGTTCGCGACGTCGGGACCGGGTGCGACCAACCTCATCACACCCCTCGCCGACGCCTACATGGACTCGATCCCCGTCGTGGCCATCACGGCCCAGGTACCGTCGACGTCGATCGGCCTCGACGCGTTCCAGGAAGCACACACATGGGGCATCTCGATGCCGGTCACCAAGCACAACCACCTCGTGACGAGGACCGAGGAGATCGCAGATGCCGTGCGTGAGGCCTTCCACATCGCCGCATCGGGTCGCCCCGGGCCGGTTCTCGTGGACATCACCAAGGACGCGCTCGCCGGCGAGGCACCATGGAAGGGGAAGGGGCACGTGGACCTCCCCGGCTACAAGCCGTCAGTCCAGGGACATCCGAGGCAGGTCGCTGCCGCCATCGACCTGATCGTCGCATCGGAGCGCCCTGTCCTCTACACAGGCGGTGGGGTCATCCGTGCCGGTGCGAGCGATGCCCTCAGGGCGTTCGCAGAGCAGCAGAACCTGCCGGTCGTCACGACCTTGATGGCACGGGGGGCCATCCCGGACTCCCACCGCCTCACGCTCGGCATGTCAGGGATGCACGGCTCGTACACCGCGACGACCGCCATCCAGAAGTCGGACCTCCTCATAGCGATCGGCGCCCGCTTCGACGACAGGGTCACAGGGAACCCGGAGCTCTTCGCACCCGGCGCCAAGGTGATCCATGTCGATGTCGATCCGGCGGAGATCGGCAAGATCCGGGTCCCCGACGTGCCGATCGTCGGCGACGCCTCAGCGGTGCTCGATCAGCTGATCGACCGGGGAGCGCGCGCACTCGCCGGTGGCGCCGCACCCGAGCGTGCCGAGTGGTTCGCCACCATCGCACAGTGGCAGCACGACCACCCCCTCGCGTACGACCAGGATCCCGATGGCCCCATCCAGCAGCAGTACGTGATCGACCAGCTCGCACGCCTTGCGCCGGACGCCACCGTGGTTGCGGGCGTCGGCCAGCACCAGATGTGGGCTTCCCAGTTCTGGCCGTTCGAGCGCCCGAACACGTGGATCAACTCGGGAGGGCTCGGGACGATGGGCTTCGCCGTGCCTGCGGCCGTCGGGGCACAGGTCGGCATGCCGTCTTCGACCGTCATCGCGATCGACGGCGACGGTTGCTTCCAGATGACGTTCCAAGAGCTCATCACCGCTGCCCTCGAGGGCGTTCCCGTGAAGATCGCCGTCATGAACAATGCGAACCTCGGCATGGTGCGCCAGTGGCAGCGACTGTTCTATGGCGAGCGGTACAGCGGGTCGGTCCTGTCGTTCGACAACCCGAACATCGTGATGCTCGCGGAGGCGATGGGTTGCGCAGGGTTCCGGGCGGAACACCCGTCGGACGTGATCCCCACCATCGAGAAGGGCCTCGCCGTCGACGACCGCCCGGTCGTGATGGAGTTCGTCTGCGATCCCGATGCCCTCGTCTTCCCGATGGTCGTCGCGGGAGGCTCCAACGATGAGATCATCCTCCGCCTCGAGGACTTCGCATGAGCCACGTCCTGTCAGTGACGGTCGAGAACAAGCCGGGGGTGCTTGCCCGCATCTCATCGATGTTTGCGAGGAGGGACTTCAACATCCACTCCCTCGCGGTCGGTCCGACGGAGGACCCGACACGATCACGCATCACGATGGTCGTCGACGCCCCCGAGGTCGAGCAGATCGTCAAGCAGCTCTACAAGCTCGTGCACACGATCAAGGTGACGGAACACCTCCCGGGCGAGGCGATCGAGCGCGAGATCATGCTCGTGCGGGTCAACGCTGACACGGCGCGGCGAAGCGAGATACTCGAGGCGGCGAACATCTTCGAGGCGAAGGCCGTCGATGTGGGGGCCACGACGATCACATTCGAGGTCGTCGGCGAACCGAGCCGGCTTGCCGACTTCCTCGAGATCATGCGCACCTACGGGATCGTCTCGCTCGTCAAGTCGGGCCGAATCGCCCTCGCGAAGGACGCGAAGGCCGGCGCCCGGAGGTAGGGGCGGCACCGCCATTTCAGGAACTGGAGACACGCGATGAAGATGTATTACGAGTCCGATGCCGATCCCGGCCTGATCACGCGTAGGAAGGTCGCCGTCCTCGGGTTCGGCAGCCAGGGGCACGCGCACGCCCTCAACCTCAAGGATTCCGGCGTTGACGTCGTCGTCGGACTCCGGGAGGGCTCCTCCCGGGTCGGGCCCGCATCGGACGCTGGCCTCAAGGTCGTCGAACCCGAGGCAGCCGCCGAGTGGGCCGATGTCATCATGGTCCTCATCCCGGATCAGAGCCAGCGCGACGTCTACGAGAGCCTCATCGCCCCCCGGTTGTCACCCGGCGACGCCCTCCTCTTCGCACACGGGTTCTCGATCCACTTCGGGTTCATCACCCCGCCGATCGATGTGGACGTCGCAATGGTCGCTCCGAAGGGTCCCGGCCACCTGGTTCGACGTCAGTTCGTCGATGGGTCGGGTGTCCCGACCCTGGTCGCCGTCCACCAGGACGCGTCAGGCGGCGCGTTGCCACTCTCCCTCTCGTATGCGCACGCGATCGGTGGCACCCGCGCCGGAGTGATCGAGACGACGTTCCGGGACGAGACGGAGACAGACCTGTTCGGCGAGCAGGCCATCCTCTGCGGTGGGATCGACTCACTCATCCAAGCGGCTTTCGAGACGCTCACCGATGCCGGATACGCGCCGGAGATGGCGTACTTCGAGGTCCTCCATGAGCTCAAGCTCATCGTCGACCTGCTGTTCGAGGGCGGCATCGAGTGGATGCGGTACTCCGTGTCCGACACCGCTGAGTACGGCGACGTCACACGGGGCCCGCGCATCGTGACGGACACCACGCGAGCCGAGATGCGCTCGATCCTCACCGAGATCCAGGACGGTTCGTTCGCCCGCGAGTGGATGGCCGAGTACGAGAACGGCGCTCCGAGGCTCATGGCGGCGAGGTCTGCCATCCACGACCACCCTGTCGAGGTCACGGGACGGCGGCTGCGTGAACTGATGACCTTCCTCGTTGCCAAGACACCGGCGGACGACGTCTGATGCGACCTTCGGCACTCCCGGCCGCTCGACGGGCCACGGGGCGTCCGCTGGTTCGTTGAGAACCGATTCCGGAAAGGACGGCCATGTCAGACCGACTCATCATCTTCGACACCACCCTGAGGGACGGGGAACAGGCTCCGGGGATCGCGCTGTCACCTGAGGACAAGGTCGTGATCGCAAAGCAGCTCGCAAAGCTGAGGGTCGATGTCATCGAGGCAGGGTTCGCGGCGTCGAGCGACGGTGACTACACCGCCGTCTCGAGGATCGCCGCCGAGATCCGCGGGCCGGTGATCGCCTCGCTCGCCCGGACGCGCCCTGACGACATCGACCGAGCCGCCGACGCCCTCGCTGCAGCCGAGCGGAAGCGCATCCACGTCTTCGTATCCACATCGCCGATCCACATGGAGCAGATGCTCCGGATGACCCCCGGCGAGGTCCTCGCGGCGGTCACCGAAGGTGTCACCAGGGCGAAGCGATACGTCGATGACGTCGAATTCTCCCCCCAGGATGCGACCCGATCGGACCCTGACTTCATCGTGGAGGTGTGCAGGGCCGCCGTGAAGGCGGGGGCCACCACGATCAACATCCCCGACACCGTCGGATACGCGATGCCTGAGGACTTCGTCGAGCTCCTCACCAGGGTCTATTCGGATGTTCGCGGGGGCAACGAGGATGTGATCATCTCGACCCACTGCCACAACGACCTCGGGCTCGCCGTTGCGAACTCGCTCTCGGCGATCCATGCCGGTGCCCGCCAGATCGAGGGTGCCATCAATGGCATCGGCGAGCGGGCGGGGAACACGTCGACCGAGGAGATCATCATGGCGGTCACGACACGCCAGGACCACTTCGGGGTCGAGATCGGGGCCGACACGACCGAGATCTTCGAGACATCCCGGCTCGTCTCCAGCCTCACGGGGTACCCGATCCAGTACAACAAGGCCGTCGTGGGTCGGAACGCATTCGCCCACGAGTCAGGGATCCACCAACAGGGCGTGCTCATGAATCGTGAGACGTACGAGATCATGGATCCCGCATCCGTGGGACACGCATCGACGATCGTCCTCGGAAAGCACTCGGGTCGTGCGGCATTCGCCGACGCCCTCCGAAAACTCGGGATCGTCCTCGAGGACGAGGACTTCCAGCGGTCCTTCCGGAGGTTCAAGGAACTCGCCGACCGCAAGGGCGAGATCTCCGAGGAGGGCATCAGGGCGATCGTCACGGCAGAAACCGATACGGAGGTCGCGGCGATGAGTCTCGTCGCCGTCCACGTGTCCGGAGGAACGACGGAGACGCCGATCGCCATCGTGACGCTCGATCGCAGCGGCGAGGAGGTCGTCGCGACAGCGGAGGGGGACGGGATGGTGAACGCCGCATTCGTCGCACTCCAGGACGCCTACGACATCCCGGCGACACTCGTCGACTATCGGGTGTCCCCGCTCACCGCGGGAGCCGATGCGATGGCGAAGGTCGACGTCATCATTCGGGTCGGACCGACCGCGTACTCCGGACGAGGCGTCTCCACCGACGTCGTCGAGGGCTCCGTCAGGGCAATCGTCTCCGCGCTGAACAAGGCCGCCATCGGTCGAACACCGATCGAACCACCACCGTCGTGAAGGGCAAGGTCGTCCTCCTTCCCGGAGACGGGATCGGTCCCGAAGTCCTTGGCGCGGCCAAAGAGGTGCTCGAGCGCGTGAGCGCGCTCCACGGGCATCACATCGAAACCACCGAACACCTCATCGGTGGGTGTGCGATCGATGCGACCGGTGAGCCGCTTCCCGCAGCGACCCTCGAGGCCGCCAGGGCTGCGGACGCGATCCTCCTCGGTGCCGTCGGTGGGCCGAAGTGGAGCGATCCACACGCGTCGACGAGACCGGAGCAGGGCCTGCTCGCGATTCGCAGCGAACTCGGGCTGTTCGCGAACGTTCGCCCGATCGTGGCCCACACCCAACTCCTCGACGCGTCCCCCCTGCGTCGTGACCTCGTCGAGGGCGTCGACATCGTGTTCTACAGGGAACTGACCGGCGGCATCTACTTCGGTGGTTCGACGACCTCCGACGACGGAACGGAGGTCGCGGACCACATGCGGTACTCCGTCGGGGAGATCGAGCGAATCGTCCGGTTGGCGGCGGAGGCGGCACGGATGCGACGCGGCAAGGTGACCTCCGTCGACAAGGCGAACGTGCTCGCCGTGTCCAGGTTGTGGCGCCGCACGGCCGACCGGATCATGGCCGATGAATACCCCGATGTCGAGTTCGAGAATCAACTGGTCGATGCGATGGCGATGCATCTGATCTCCCGGCCCAGGGACTTCGACGTGATCGTGACAGGCAACCTGTTCGGTGACATCCTCTCCGACGAGGCCTCCATGATCCCGGGATCCCTCGGTCTCCTTCCGAGCGCATCCATCGGATCGAGCGGCCCCGGACTCTATGAGCCGATCCACGGATCGGCTCCGGACATCGCAGGGACGGGGACCGCGAACCCGCTTGCGATGATCCTGTCGGCGGCGATGGCCCTCAGACACTCCCTCGGTCTCCCGAAGGAAGCCGCATCGGTGGAGCTCGCCGTCTCGCGTGCACTCGACGACGGTGTCCGTACTCCCGACATCGCGTTCGGGGGGCCCACAGCGGACACGGCGACCATGACGGCGGCAGTCATCAGCCACCTCGGCTGAGTGCACCCGCACCCTGGAGTACGCTGCCACGAATGAACGGACCATCTCCCTCCCCGGAGCCGAGCGACATCGGCATGATCGGCCTTGCGGTCATGGGACAGAATCTCGTCGAGAACATGCTCGACCACCGATGGCGTGTGTCGGTGTTCAACCGGACACCCGAGCGGACGGTCGAGTTCGTCGACCGCGCCGACCACGACAACCTCACGGGCTGGACCGATCTCGCCTCGTTCGTTGCTTCGATCGGCCGACCGAGGCGCATCATGATGATGATCAAGGCAGGTGAGCCCGTCGATGCCCAGATCGATGCGCTCGAGCCACTGCTCGACCCCGGCGACGTCATCATCGACGGCGGGAATTCCCTGTACACGGACAGCGAGCGGCGCTGCGAGCGTCTTGGCGCGGCGGGCATCCACTTCGTCGGCGCGGGGATCAGCGGGGGCGAGGATGGAGCGAGGCTCGGACCCTCCATCATGCCGGGAGGCGATCCGAGGGCGTGGCCGCTCGTGGAGGACATCCTCACGTCGATCGCGGCACGGTCCAATGGCGAACCGATGGCTGCGTGGCTCGGTCCCGGAGGCGCGGGGCATTTCGTCAAGATGGTGCACAACGGCATCGAGTACGGCGACATGCAGGTCATCGCGGAGTCATACGACCTGATGCGGAGGGGCCTCGGCATGACCGCAGGTGAGCAGCAGAAGCACTTCGAGGCGTGGAACGAGGGAAAGCTCGATTCCTATCTCATCGAGATCACCGCCGACATCGTCGGGCACACCGACGAGGATGGCCTCCCAACCCTCGATCGCATCCTCGATGTGGCGGGCCAGAAGGGAACGGGGAAGTGGACCGTCGAGGCTTCCCTCGCCCACTCCGTTCCCGTGACCCTCGTCGGCGAGTCCGTGTACGCCCGCATGGTGTCCGCCCTCGTCGATGAACGCGCAACGGCGAGCGCACTGCTCACGGACGGTGCGACGGCGATCTCCGATCCTCCTGCATCGGTCATCGACGACATCCACGATGCCCTCTACGGATCGAAGATCATCTCCTATGCCCAGGGGTTCATGCTGCTCTCGGCAGCGAGCACGGCATACGGCTGGGGCCTCGCACCGGGAACGGTCGCAGGGTTGTGGCGTGCCGGTTGCATCATCCGGTCCCGGTTCCTCGATGACATCACGACGGCGTTCCGGGAGGACCCGTCGCTGCCGAACCTCCTGGTGAGCCCGTTCTTCGCGGTCGAGATCGCCCAGGTGCTGCCCGGTTGGCGCCGTACGGTGGCGCGGGCGGCTCTGGCGGGGATTCCAACTCCCGCCTACGCGTCAGCGCTGTCGTTCTACGACGCCTACCGGTCGGGGAGACTCCCCGCGAACCTCATCCAGGCCCAACGCGACTACTTCGGCGCCCACACCTATGAGCGGATCGACCGCCCTCGTGGCGAGTGGTTCCACACGAACTGGACGGGGACGGGCGGGTCCACCACATCCGAGCAGTACTCCGCATGACGGTGTGGCCACAGGCGATGCCTGCCCTGATCACGCCGTTCACACCTGAGGGGTCACTCGACGTCGAAGGGCACGAACACAACATCGCG
>JAWOGV010000130.1:0-4531 GCA_046496605.1 Acidimicrobiia bacterium
GGCGAGGCATCCGGCATGCCGGGTGACGCCGTCTGATCGGCGTCGGTTCCGCGGTACCCTGTCCCCGTTCCCAAGCTGCCATCTGATCACTGCAAGGAGCCAATCATGCCAGCCGTCATCGGACAGCCTGCACCGTCCTTCGACCTCATCGACCAGGGGAGGAACAGGGTCAGCCTCGACGACTTCAAGGGGAAGAAGACCCTTGTCGTGTTCATCCCCTTCCCGTTCACGGGCAACTGTGACGCCGAGGGCTGTGCGATCCGCGACGGCCTCGGCGAGCTCTCGGACATGGACGCCAACGTCGTCGTCATCACGGCCCACGCCGTCCCGACAACCGCGAAATGGGCGGAGATCAACTCGTTCGAGTTCCCGATCCTCTCCGACTTCTGGCCGCACGGCGCTGTCTCGAGGGCATACGGGGTGTTCGATGAGGACCGCGGAGTTGCGACGCGCTCGTCATTCGTCCTCGACGCCGATGGCACCGTACGCAACATCATCGCGACCGACAGCCTCGCCGTCGCACGCGAGCACGAAGCGCACATGGAGGCCCTGGCACGGATCTAGTGCCTGATCGGCGCTAGTCAGCCTCGAGCCGGTAGCCGACGCCGCGGATGGTCGTGATCCGAGGTGTGTCCTCGTGTTGCTCGAGCTTGCGACGCAACCTTCGGATGTGTTGGTCGAGGCTCTTCGTGTCCCCCCACCCGAGACCCCACACCTCGTCGAGGATGCGGTCCCTCGTCACGATCCGCCCTGCGCGATCCATCAGCATCGACATCACCTCGAACTCCTTGCGCGGCAGGTCGAACGACACGTCGCCGACCACCAGCTGGTAGCGATCGGAATCGAGGGAAACGTTGCCGACTGAGATCGTCTCCCGTTCGTCCACTGTGGCTGCACGACGCGCCACCGCGCGAACACGGGCGATGAGCTCGCGCGCCGAGTACGGCTTCGTCAGATAGTCGTCGGCCCCGAGCTCGAGGGCAGCGACGACGTCGGACTCGGCATCCTTCGCCGACACGACGATCACAGGGATCGCCGAGTCCTTCCGGATGGCCCGCAGGACGTCGAGGCCGGACACCGAAGGGAGCATGAGGTCGAGGAGCACGACGTCGAACCTGCCCGCTCGGTAAGCCGCGATCGCATCACGCCCGTCCGTCGCCGCCTCTGCCTCGATTCCCTCGATCTCGAGGGCCATCCTGAGTGCATCGACGTATGCCGGTTCATCCTCGACGATGAGCACTTTCATGGTGTTCCCTCCGGGAGGACGGGCAGGCACAGGGTGAACGTCGACCCGACACCGACCTTGGAGTCGACCGTGATCGTGCCGCCATGGGCGAGTGCGACATTGCGTACGATCGAGAGGCCAAGGCCGGTGCCTCCCGCCTCGCGGCTCAGTGAGCGGTCGACGCAGAAGAAGCGCTCGAACACGCGGTCGACGTAGCGCTGCGGTATTCCGATCCCGGTGTCTGCGACCGAGAGGCAGACCGTGCCGTTGTCCGTCGACGACCGGTACCGCACGGTACCTGACTCGCCCTTGATGGCCGTGTAGGTGACAGCATTGTGGAGGAGGTTGCTGATCGCCGAGACCAGTTGCTGCCGATCCGCTGAAACCATGGCCTCGTCGGTGCCCTCGTCGACGATCGATATGCCCTTCTCGCGGGCGAGTTCCTCGAGGGAGGTGACGGCCTCGTCGACGATCGCTGCGAAGGACTGCGGGGTGTGCTCGGCTCCGAGCGACTCTGTCTCGGCGAGGATGAGCACGTCGTCGATCACGTGCGCCATACGGGCGGCCTCCGACTGGAGGCGTTGGGCGAGTCGGATCCGCATCTCGTCGTCCTCGGCCTGCACGAGCGTCTCGGCGAGCAGGGACAGCGCTCCGAGCGGTGTCTTGAGCTCGTGGCTCGCATTGGCGACGAAGTCCTTCCGCATCGCCTCCACCCTGTGCCGATCGGTCAGGTCGATGATGTACACGACAGCACCATCGACCGCGCTCGATCCGTCGAGGATCGGTATGGCGGTGAGGTTCACGATCCGTCGATGGGGGGTGTACAAGTCGAACTCGAGATCCTCACCGACACCCGTGAACGTCACGCGTTCGATCAGCTGGAGCACCCTCGTGCGGGCAACGGCATCGCCCAGCCTGCCCTTCATCACGTCGTCTGCGGCATGGTTCGTGAAGACCACACCACGCTCCCGGTCGGCGATCACCATGCCGAGGTCGGTGCTGTCGACGGCGAGGCGGAGGAGCAATGTCTCCTGCCTCGCTGACGCGAGGTCCCGTTCGAGGCCGCGCACATTCCGATAGAGGCTCCGTGGCCGGCTGCCATCACCGGAGTGCAGTGTGGTTCGGTCGAGTACGGCATCGACCTCGCGGTCCAGGCGCACGTACCGCGTCGAGACCACGGCGAGGGCAATGGCGAGCCCCACGATGACCGAGCCGAGGAGTACGACGAATCCGTCCACGGGGCATGACTATAGGTTCACGACCCCCTCGCTGGACCCGGACCGGTGCCGCGTTTCTGCGATGCCATGGGAGTTCACCCCCAGTTCACATCCCGTGCGGGTCGGCGTCACCATGGCGCAATACCTTGCCTCCCGTCCGGATGGGCTACGGACATTCCCAGGTACACACTCACGAGAGGAAATCGTCCATGAGACGCACGTTCTGGATCGTCGCTGTTCTCGCCGCACTCGCGCTCGTCGCGTCCGCGTGCAGCAGTGACTCGGATGACACGACCACGACCACGGCCGCAAGCGGCGGCGAGACCACGACCACGGCCGCTGGCGGCGGCGAGACCACGACCACGGCCGCAAGCGGCGGTGGCGAGGAACTGTCGCAGTGGGGGCTCCCGATCGTCGATCCGCTCGACGTTCCCGCTGGGGACGTCGGCATCGCCGGATCCTCGACGGTCTTCCCGTTGTCCGTTGCACTCCTCGACAAGTGGATCGATGAGGGTGGGCCCGAGTATTCGATCGATTCGATCGGATCGGGCGGCGGCCTCGAGCGGTTCTGCGTCGAGGGAGCTTCCGACATTGCGAACGCGAGCCGGGCGATCGAGGATGAGGAGGTCGAAGCATGCGCGTCGATCGGCCGCACGATCGTGCCCGTCAGGGTGGGATCGGACGCGCTCTCGCTCGTCATCAGCAACGGCAACACCTTCGCGCAGGAGTTGACGCTCGAGGAGATCGCCACGGCGTTCTCGCTCCCCGCCGGCTCCACATGGGCTGACGTGAATCCTGCGTTCCCGGCGCATCCATTGCAGGCGTTCACGCCGGGTACCGACTCGGGCACATTCGACTACTTCAACGAGATCGTGTTCCCAGAGGAGTACGACGCCGACGAAGCGTCACCCATCCTGTCGTCGGGAGCGGAAATCGTCGGTGAGGACGACAACATCACGGTGCGTGGCGTTTCCGATGACGGTTGCACCGAGGGTGACCTCAGCTCAACGTGCGCAATCGGGTACTTCGGCTTCGCGTTCTTCCAGCAGAACGCCGCGACGCTCCAAGCAGTCGTCGTCGATGGTGTCGAGCCATCGGCGGACAACGTGAACAACGACACGTATCCGATCTCGCGTCCCCTGTTCATGTACACGGCCGAAGAGGTCGTCGCAGAGAAGCCCCAGGTTGCGCTGTTCATGGCGTACTACCTGAACAACGTCAACGACGTGATCGGTAGCGTCGGGTACTTCCAGGCGCCCGACGCGGCGCTCCAGGAAGCGGCTGACGCGATCGCCGCTGCGGCGGGCTTCTGAGAACAGGAACGATGAACGCCATGGGATGGTCCCGGTCGGACTCGACCGACCGGGACCACCGGCGCCTCGATTCGCCCTCGTGCGGATCCTCCGCACAGGGACCAAGATGGGATCGTACGATGGACCACGACAGGCCGATACGCACGAGAGCCAGGCATCGACATGACCTCTGACACACCATCGGGCCCGTCCGTTGGGCAGCAGATTCGGAAACGCCCTCGGCCGCTCGAGGGCGCCATCGTCAGCTCGTTGTTCGTCGCCGGAGCTCTTTCGATCGCCATCACGTTGGGCATCATCTATGAGCTCGGCAAGGAGTCACTGCTCTTCTTCCAGGACGAGCGGGTCGACCTCATGGAGTTCTTCGGGACCACCGTGTGGCAGCCCCAGGCAGGGAGCTTCGGGATTTGGCCACTCATCCTGGGCACGATGCTCATAACGGTGATCGCCCTGATCGTCGCCGTTCCGCTGGGCCTCGCCGCCGCGATCTACCTCTCGGAGTATGCCTCGATCAGGGTGAGGAACATCTTCAAGCCGGTGCTCGAGATTCTCGTAGGCATCCCCACCGTGGTATTCGGGTTCTTCGCCATCGCCTTCGTGACCCCGCTCATCCGTTCCATCCTCGGAACCAGTACCGTCGGGTTCTTCAACGTGCTCTCGGCCGGCATCGTTGTGGGGATCCTCATCATCCCTCTCATCAGTTCCCTCTCCGAGGACGCGATGTCCGCAGTGCCGAGCTCGTTGCGCGAGGCCGCGTATGGGCTCGGAGGGTCCAAGCT
>JAWOGV010000144.1:0-14883 GCA_046496605.1 Acidimicrobiia bacterium
GACTCGTCGAAGTCGGCGAGCGTGACCTGATGTCCGTAGACGCCGCTGTCGACGTCGATCTGGAGGGGACGGGTCGCCTCGTGGGAAACAGCATCGATCCACTCCCTGGCCTCGGCTTCGTCCAGCTCGACCCCGAGATCGACGGCAGCCCGGACGACCATCTGGATCATCTCCTCAGGGGTGGGCGCGGCGCCGTGGGTCAATGGGGTTTCCTTTCGACCTTGCGAGACTACGGGTGGCTGCTGACAGCCACCAAATGGATGGCGAACGAAGCCGAGTTCGCTGGTCACGCCGGGAGGGTTCAGCGATGACCGTTGACAACCCTGGCCGACCGATGATGATGCGAGGTGAATCGACAATGGTTGAGGGACACTTCGAGGATTCGACCCGATCAGCCAAGTGGCCGGATCCTCATGGCAAAGAGGGGCAACAAGACCATGAATGAGCGCAACGTCGTCGGCGGCGAGCTCCAGGCATGCGGTGTCGATCCGGTGACGGGATGGTTTCGCGACGGATCGTGCAGGACCAACGAGACGGATCGAGGCAGCCACACGATCTGTGCAGTGATGACCGCTGAGTTCCTCGAGCACCAGCGATCGATCGGGAACGACCTGTCGACTCCGATGCCGCAGTTCCGGTTTCCCGGCCTGGCGCCCGGTGACCGGTGGTGCGTCACCGCTCCGAATTGGCTGCAGGCTCATCGGGACGGCACGGCGGCACCCGTCGTCCTCGCGTCGACCAACGCCGCAGTGCTCGACGTCGTCGAACTCGACATCCTCAGGGCGTACGCCGTCGACGTCCCCAACGACCCTGGCCAGTTGTCCATCTGAGCCTGGTTCACACATCCTTGGAACCCTGCCCGAATCTCGCGCATGCCGGAACCCGGGTCAGCTCACGCCTTGAACGGGTCGGTCGGGTCGGTGCCGGGTATCGCCGTGACCTTGTCAGAGATCACCTTCGGTGGGCGGCCGAGCACGAAGCCGACCGCTGCCCCGATCGGGAGCGCCCACACGGCAAGGAACACCGCTGACATCGCGTCCGTGGTGAACGCGCTGAGCACCCCGGTGATGGCGGAGAGGATGAGCGCGCCACCGACCGTGTACCGGCGCTGCTTGGATGGCATGGTCGTCCAGAGCCACTCACCGTTGCGGCGATAGCCGAGGGCAGCGCCGAAGATGGCGCCGACGGGGGCGAACGACAGCATGGCCATGACGATGGCGACGAGGTCCTCCCACCCATCCTGGGAGCCGAACCTCCCTGCCCACATCATCAGGAAGATGCCGATGATGTACGCAACGAACGACCCGACGATGGCGAACGCAAGAACCAGGACGATCCTCTCGACCCTGCTCCTCGATTCCATCAAGCCCCTCGCCACGCGCTGCGCCGATCGAACGGTATCGACCCCGGCTCGATCCGTCCAGTGTCAGGGGGAGGGTCCGGTGCTGGCGGACGACGCGCCAACGGGAGATGCGATCAGAAGCCCATGGTGCGGCCGATGAAATCCTTCATGATCTCGTTGGTGCCTCCGCCGATGGGCGTCCAGCGCATGTCCATCCATGCCTGGGCGATCGGGTACTCCGTCATGTAGCCATATCCACCGTGGAGCTGGAGGCATTGGTCGACGACACGCTGTTGGAGGTCGGTTGCCCACCATTTGGCCATCGCCACCTCGGCCGATTCGAGGGTCCTCGCATTCCATTCCATGATGCAGCGGTCGATGAACACCTGGCCGATCGTCACCTCGGTCTCCATCTCGGCGAGCCGGAAGCGCGAATTCTGGAACGTCCCGATGGGCTGTCCGAATGCTGTCCGTTCCTTGCAGTAGTCGATCGTCCAGTCGAGTGCCGCACGCGCCGATGCCATTGAGTTGACGGCGATGAGCATGCGTTCCCTGTCGAGCTCCTTCCCCATCAGGTAGACCCCCTGACCGGGCTTCCCGATGAGGTTCGTCTTCGGCACCCGAACTTCGTCGAGGAAGACCTCGACGGTGTCCTGGGCCCGCCACCCGATCTTGGCGAGAGGTGGCCCGATCGACATACCGTCGGTTCCCTTCTCGATGGCGAGCAAGGACACGCCCCACTGTTTCGCCGCGGGGTCCGTCACGCACGAGATGATGATCACGTCGGCGAGGGTGCCGTTGCTGACGAACGACTTCTGCCCCGTCACCACGTAATGGTCACCCTTATCGATAGCCGACGTCCTGATCGAGCCGAGGTCGCTCCCGGCTGTTGCCTCGGTCATGCCGACAGCGAGGATCGTGTCACCATTCACCATGCCGGGGACCCATCGATGCTTCTGCTCGTCGGTTCCGTAGTTCAATATGTACGGGGCGACGATGGTTCCGTGGATTCCGAAGCCCGGCCCCGTGCAGTTCTGGCGGGTGAGCTCCTCACCGAGGATGGCGTCGTACCGGAAGTCGTCGATGCCCGACCCTCCGTACTCCTCGGGTGCCGCAGGGCACAGGTAACCCTGCGCTCCCGCCCTCATCCAGATCTCGCGTGGGACGATTCCTGCCTCGACCCAATCGCCGTGGTGGGGCGCGATCTCCTTCTCGATGAAGCAGCGAACCGAGGACCGGAAGAGGTCATGACCTTGATCGAAGATGGTCCGGTCGATCGGCATCACGAGAACCGCTTCGTCACGACATCGGCCAACTGGTCCACGGACGGCACCTCGAACATCGCTTCGTGTTGGGAACCTTCGACTGTCTCGACGCCGAAGTCCGGCGTGTACGCATCCCAACCGAGATGCCAGTCCTTGCCCTCGGCCGGCTGGTACTCCGTCGAACGAAGGAGCACGATCGGCGCCTTCACCGCACGCGGCTCCCACGAGCTGAATGCGCGGCGGCAGGCCTGCGCGATCGCGTCGTACTTCATGCGTTCCCGGCCCTCCGCGCCGCCTAACGACCCATCCCAGTAGTAGCGTCCACGGTTGCGGAATCGAGCAACCGCAGCACGGCCCGCACCCACAAGTCCCCGCGTTCGCAGGATGGCTCGGGTTCGTCCGATGGTCGTCGTCGCCCGTGCTGCCTCGAGGGGAAGGCCGGAATCGATCACGATCAGCCGGTCTACTTCCTCCCCGGCATCCTCGAGTCTCGCTGCCATCTCGAGGGCTACGTTTCCACCGAAGCAGTAGCCCAGGAGGCGGTATGGCCCGCGCGGCTGAACGGCCCGGAGCTCGGAGATGTATCGGTCGGCCATCTCGGGAACCGTCTCGAGCGGCGGGGTGACACGGTCGAGGCCCACGGGTTCGATGCCATACATCGGCTGTTCCACACCGAGTCGATCGGCGAGGGCCTTGTAGTACAGAATTTCGCCTCCTCCGCCGTGGATTGCGAACAGCGGGATCCGGGAGCCTTTCGGCTGGAGGGGGACGACCAGCGAGCGGTCAACCGTGGTTCCTTGCGTCGAGGATTGGATCCGATCGGCGATTGCCGCGATGGTTGGATGCGTCAGCAGCGTGTTGAGAGGAATCGAGATGCCGAGTTCGTCCTCCATCCGTCCGAACAGGCGGACGGCACCGAGCGATGTCCCTCCGAGGTCGAACCAGGCGTCGTTGATGCCGACGGACTCGAGACCAAGCACATCCAGCCACATGCGGTGGAGGTCGCGCTGGATCTGTGTCTCGGGTTGATTGCCGGTCGACGTCGTCGTCACGGGTGCGTCCTGCACGAGCAGGTCGGCGATCCGGTCCGCGTCGGCATCGAGCAGCGAACCGACTCTCGCGTTCGGATGCGCAGTCATGAATCCCAGGGTGTCGACGAGAGCCTCGAGGAGGATGCCCAGGCCGCCCGAGTCTCCGGCCGTGACGTCCAGGTCGGCGTGGATCTCCCATGATTCGCCGAGTGTCACGGCAATCGAGAGCGGAAATGCCGATGTCAGACCGCTCCGAAAGCTGGTCATAGTGATGGCGTCCGGATGGTCCGGGGTCTCCGCCTGGGCAGGGAGGTTTTCGAACACGAGGAATGAGTCGAAGAGTCTCCGATGACCCGGGACCTCGCTCCACCCGTGGACCTCTGCCAGGGACGCGTGCTCATGCGGTTGCATGGCGAAGAGCTCATTGCGGATACGGACGACCCACTCCTCAACCGGTTCGACGGGGTCTATGCGGATTCGGATCGGCACGGCATTCGAGAAGTAGCCGACCGTGCGTTCGATGCCGACGATCGGGGCAGAGCGACCTGCGACAGTGATTCCGAAGACCACATCGCGCGTTTCCAGCAGGCGAGCGAGGACCGAGGCCCACGCTGCCTCCACGATGACGTTGGGTGTGACCGACACAGCCGCAGCTGCGACGCGGATGTCGTGGACCAGACTGTCTGGGATCGCTACCACCAGCGATCCGCTCCGACCTTCACGAGCGGTCTGGCCGAGCGTCTCATGCAGCCGGAGGATTGGAGCCCCACGATATCCGGACATCCGTGTCGTCCAATACGAGCGGGTGGTGTCCCCGGTGGCCTTCGCAGCCCAGCGATGATACGACCGTAAGCCATCAGGTGGAGCCTCAAGGGGAACCGCGCTGTTTGGCACAACTCCGGCGTTGTATGCCGACACGAGGTCTTCGAGCACAATCGTCGCCGACCAGCCGTCCCCGAAGAGGTGGTGGCATGTCCACACCATCTCGTGTTCATCCTCCGCGACGGTGACCACGGTCAGCCGCATGGGAGGTGTACTCGTGAGATCGAGTCCGCGATCGCGATCCGCAGCCAGGTAAGAACTGATCCGAGCCTCGCGGACCGCTTCGGTCTGCGCACTCCAGTCGGCGAAAGTGACATCGATCGGAGTGCGCCTCCAGACGATCAACATCGGATCCGCATCGCTTCGGCGGTGTACGGATGTTCGCAAGCCTTGGTGCTTCGCGACGATGTCATTCCACGCGGCGACGAATCGATCGTGGTCGAGGCGGCCTCGCAGGGTTGTACGGACCTGCAGAAACCCCGGATCATCGACGTGGCCGAGATCCGAGATCAGGAGCAACGCCCTCTGGTTCGGGAGCATTGGCATGATCGCTTCCACGTTCTCGCGGCGCGACGGCTCCCGAGGGTTCGCCGCGACGGTCGTGGATGCGGGATTCGTCATAGCTCAGCCAACAGGTTGTCCAGTTCGGCCTGGTCGAGCCCGGCCTCGGGGAAATCCGACGGCGTGTAGCCGCCCGCCCCCTCGGCAACGCAGTGGTCGATCAGATCCATCAGTGACGTCCTCGCCGTCTGGGCGAACCACCGAATCCTGTCTGGCGCGAACGAGCGGGAGTCGAATACGAACTCGAGAACAAGTTCGCCCGAGCGAATCGACGCGATGACTTCGATGGCGAAAGGCAGGCGTGCGTCCCGATGGCGGGATTCAGACGGTTCCGAGCCAGTCCACCGAAAGGTGCTGCTGTCCGCCGTGGCAATACCCCGACCAACGTAGTTGAGGTTCACCTGCGGGGCGGGCATCGACCGGATCTCTTCATCGCCGAGCACGTCGTGCAGGACACCGAAACCGACCCCTCCCCTCGGGATCGAACGCATCGTCTCTTTCACCGTCTTGATCATGTTCTCGTTGTCCTGCCGTTCGATTGGGATCGGATACCGGGAGGTGAACCACCCGACGGTTCGCGTGAGGTCCATTTCGGCGACACCTGTCGGACGGCCGTGTCCCTCGATCGAGAGCCATGTTCGATCCGATCTCTCCAGCTCGGTCACGGCGATGCCGACAGCGGCGGTCAGGAGCTCATCCGGACGGGTCGAGTATGCGTCGTTTGCCGCACCGAGGAACGCGGCTGTCGACGTGCGGTCGAGGGAGACATCGTGGCGTCCGATATCGGCTTCCAGGCCTCTCGTCGCAGGCATGGGTGGCGCAGGTGCACGGCGGGCGAGGGTGAGCCAGAAGATTCGTTCGTCGGTCCAGTCTTCGCCCAGCAGCTGTGTGATCCAGTCCCGGTATGAGGTCGTGCGCGGGACGAGGGCGATGGGGACGCCGCTGTGTGCCTGACGGTACGCAGACTCGAGGTCGTCGACGAGGATGATCCAGGACACGACGTCGACCACGAGGTGGTGTGCCACGAGAACGAGCAGGGGGTCTGTGTGGTCGGCAGTTCGGATGAGGACCGCCCGCGCGAGGGGTCCGTGCTTCAAGTCGAGGGCGGCTTGGGTCTCGGAAATGATCGCGTCGACATGGTCGGCAGGGACTGTGACCGACTCGAACGGGAACACAGCTCGATCGTTGACCGTCTGCTCCCATGTGCCGTTCTTGGTGCGTATCCGTGCCCTGAGCATGTCGTGATGCTCGATCAGCGCCGCAAGAGCTTGCTCGAGGTGTTCCTCACGGATGTCGGGCGACACCGCGAGTGCGATGGAGAGGTTCCATTGATCAGTTCGGTCGATGCCCTCCGTGAGGAACCACCGTTGTGCGGGCCCGAGTGGAACCTCGCCAACCACTGGATCGTGGTGGGCGACGCCTCTCGCCTTGTCCCCCGTTGCCGCCGCGAGGTCGGCGATCGTCGGATGTGTTGAAACGAGTCCGGGCTCCATCGGAATCCCCGCTTGTCTCGCGCGCGAGATCATCTGGATGCTGATGATGGAATCACCGCCGAGAGCGAAGAAGTCATCCGTGACGCCGACGTCATCGTGCCCGAGGAGCTCGGACCAGATATCCACGAGGGTCGCTTCGGTTTCGGTTCGGGGAGCCACGGGGCCGCTGGCCGGTCGCTGGTCGTCGGCGGGATCGGGTAGCGATGACCTGTCGACCTTGCCGTTGGGCAGCATGGGCAACGCGTCGAGCCGGACGATGCGATCCGGTACCAGGAAGGCCGGGAGCGAGAGACGCAGACGGGATCGGACATCGTCGGGGTCGAAGTTCGGATCACTCGAGGTGACGTAGGCGACGAGCCGATGGCCGCTGCGGGTGGTCGGCACACCGATGACGACGCAGTGCTCCACGGCAAGGTCCTCGCTGATCGCCGATTCCACCGCCGTGGGTTCGATACGGTGGCCTCGGATTTTGAGCTGACGGTCGGCGCGACCAAGGAACACCAGCGTTCCGTCCGTCCTGAACGCTGCGAGATCGCCCGTGCGATAGACCCGCTCGGCGGTGCCACCGATCTGGACCGTGACGAACCGTTCCGCAGTGAGGTCGGGTCGATTCAGGTATCCGGGAGTGAGTCCGGGGCCCGCTACGCACAGCTCGCCGGGGAATCCGAGAGGCACACGATGCCCATGGGTGTCGAGGAGGAAGATGCGTGCTCCGGCGATCGGCCTTCCGATGGGAAGTGGCTTGCCGACGTCGTCCGCAGATGCACGGTGCGCAGTGCACCACACCGTCGCCTCGGTGGGACCGTACTCGTTGTGCAGCTGAGTTCTCGGGAGGAGAGCCATGTGGGCCCCCAGGACGCCCGGGGGGCACGCCTCCCCGGCGACGATTGCGACCTCGAGCGTCGCCAATCCACCGTCGCTGGCACCCTCGAGGAGGACGTGATATAGCGTGGGGAGGGCAAGGGTGTGCGTGACCTCATGGCGCTGCACCAGATCGAGCAGCGCGTCCGCATCGTGTTCGAGGCCGGGTGAGGGGAGGACGAGTGTCCCTCCAGTTGTCAGCGTCCAGAAGATGCCGGCGATCGAACTGTCGAACGAGAACGAGGAGAGCAGGAGGAAACGCTTGACACCACCTCCGTAGTGGAGATTGCGCGCATTGGTCGAGTGGACGAGGTTTCGATGTGTGACCATCACACCCTTGGGTCGTCCCGTCGAGCCGGATGTGTGGATGATGTAGGCGATGTCCGCGCTCGTGGACTTCGGCCGGTAAGTCCACGCAGGCGTGGATGATCCGTCATCGAGCAGGATTGTCGTGATGGCCTCCGGAACGGAGCCCGCAAGATCGCCTCGTGTGACGACGACATCGATGGCGTCGCCGGAAAGGAGCGTGGCGATGTGCTCCTGTGGATACGAGGGGTCGAGGGGCACATAAGCTGCCCCGGATCGGAGGATGCCGACGATGCCTACGACCATCTCGATGGATCGGTCGAGGATGAGGCCAACCGGCTGACTGCGGTTGACTCCGAGGGCGACCAATCGTGCGGCGAGGCCATCCGCACGTCGCAGCAGTTCACCGTACGAGAGGGTTTCCCCTCCGAATGTCACAGCGGGATCGTTGGGATGCTGCGCCGCAATCGATGCGATGATCTCATGGATCGTTCGATCGTCCTCGGGGAGTTCGGGACCCGATGCTGCGACGGACAGCCTTCGCTCGTCATCTGGGGACACGAGGGAAATCTCGGCGAGCCGAGCCTCCGGATTCGAGAGGAAGGCCCTGGCCACAGTGGCGATCTGGTCGCCCACACCTGCGACGGCTTCGTCTGAGAAGAGTGCGGAGTCGTACACGAGTGACAAGGTGATCTCGTCACCTGGCACCGCGAGAATCGCCAAGGGGTAGTTGCTTTGCTCGATGTACTCCGGGCTCCCAAGCGACACGCCATCGCCGGGATCGCGTTCCGACGACGGGGGATAGTTCTCGAATACGAGGATGGATTGGAACAGCGATTCTCCCGGCTCCACATCGGCCCAGCGTTGGATCGAGGCGAGCGACGCAAGCTCATACGAGCGAGCCTCGACCTGAGATCGTTGGATCTGCTTGAGCCACGGGCCGAGGCGCTGGGTCGGTGACGCGTTGACGCGAAGGGGTAGCGTGTTGATGAACAACCCGGTCGCCCGCTCCGCCCCTTCGAACGTCGCGGGTCGACCAGACACGGTCGTACCGAAGACGACATCGGGAGATCGGACCCAGCGGGAGAGAACCAAGCTCCAAGCCCCGGCGATGGCAGTGTTGAGTGTCACCTGATTCGCCCTGGCGAAATCGACGAGCCCGCGTGTGACGGTTGCACCAATGCTGACGGTGTGGACTCGATGACCTGCCGAGCCCTGCCGTGGAGGCAATCCCGGAGCCTCGAGCTGGTGGGGTTCGGAGAAGCCCTTCAGCACGGACGACCAGAATGCCTCCTCTGCGGTCTTGTCCCGCCCGAGGTAATGGGCGATAAAGTCGCGATACCTTGGAGGATCGGTCAGGGCGAGCGGCGTACCCATTCGAATCGATCGGTACGTGGCGATGACCTCATCAAGGATGAGCTGCACCGACCAGCCATCGGCGATCAAATGGTGAAAGGTCCACACCCACACCCACTGCCCCTGGCCCATCCGGACAAGCGCCATACGGCTCAGAGGGGCGCGCGACAGGTCGAATCCCAGCCACCGGTCCTGCTCGAGGATGTGTCCCATCCGCTCTTTTTGTACGCGTTCATCCAAACTGGAGAGGTCGTGTTCGGTCCACATGACGTCCGCGTCCGTCCGCACGACCTGCAGCGGCTCGTCGAGACCTTCCCACAGGAAAGCCGTGCGAAGGGTCTCGTGGCGTGACACGGCGGCCTCGTACGCGGAAGCGAGGGCAGCGGCATCGAGGTCGCCTGCAACAGGTGTCGCGATCTGATTCACGTACACACCCGAGCTGGGCGCGGCGATGGTGTGATAGAGCATGCCCTGCTGCATTGCGGTCAATGGGTAGACATCCTCCACATTCGCGAGGGTCGGACTCTCCATCAGCGACCTCCCTCCGCTACACGGAGCGCTGCTGCGAGATTCTGCATGCCGCTCTCATCGAGGCCGGCGAGATCGAACGGTCTCAGTGGCTGACCGAGGCGCTCCGTCGCGGAAGAGTCGTCGATGACCGCCGCGACGACATCGACCATACGGCGGGCTCCGTCGGCCATGCTCGCTGCATCTGCGGTGTTCCCCGTCCAGTCGATGATCATTCGATCCGCTTCCACGAAGGCCGTGACCTCGAGACCGAAGACCGGTGCGGTGTCCTCCGGTCGGGAAAGCTCGATCGGTCCTGCGAGTCTCGTTTCCCCTGCGGCGGGAGACGCGGCAACCCTTCCCAGGTAATTGAACACGGCATGCTCGCGGTGATCGAGTCGCATCGATTGCCGGACATTCACATCGGGATGGAGGTAGCGCGCAATGCCATACTCTCGTTCCCAGCCGATCGCGGGCCGTAACTGGTCACGAACGGCCCCAGCACCATCCCGTGGATCAAGCCCCCTGTCGACGCGGACGAGTGCGGGGAAGAGTGCGGTGAACCATCCCAACGTTCGGGTCACATCGAGGCGAGCACTGTCGGAGTCGCGGCCGTGACCTTCGAGGAAGATGCGCACCCGATCAGAGTCTGTGAGGTCTGCCAGGGAGTGGACCAAGCCCGTGATGAGGATCTCGTCGACACCCAGTCGCCACTCGGAAGCCTTGGACAGGAGATCTGCTGTCTGTGCGGGCGTCAGTTCGGTCCGAACCGCAAGGGTCGGCCCGGTCTCGTCGCCAAGCGGCCAGGGTGCGACTTCAGCTTCGACGATCGGAGCCCAGCGGCCAGGATCGATCGCGTCGACCCTCGATTGGAGATGGTCTGTCCAGTCCCTGATCGACGTCATGACGCCTGGCAACGGTGACCCCCCGGCGTCGGTGCGTGCGTCGAGCAGGTCGCCGAGATCGTCGATGAAGTGCGACCAGGACGCAGCATCCACGATCAGGTGGTGCGCCGCGATGATCAGCCGCGTCGATCCGTCGGGGGTGCTCGCGAGGAGTGCCCGCATCAGAGGAGGTGAACCAAGATCGAATGGAGCGTGCAGTACGCCCTCTGCGTCGAGTAATGCGGGGGAGGCGAAGCCCTCGACCCTGATGACATCGAGTGGAATCTCGGACGCGGTGTCGGCAACGCCGGAATGCCACCCATCTTCTCGCAACTCGAAGGACTGCCGTAGGGCATCGTGGTGACGACGCAACACCCCCAGGGCGGACCTGACCGACTGCGCGTCGACGGCTGCGGGGAGGGCTATGCGGACGATGTGGTGAAAGTGTCCAGGCTCCCTGTGTTCCTCGAAGAACCAACGCTGGATCGGCGTGATACCGATCGCTCCAACGACTCGGTCCGCGGCCATGGCGTCGGCGTCGCCTGCGACGGCGACCAGGCTCTCGACGGTGAGGGTCTCGAACAATTGGCTGAGTGTGATCGGCATGCCGGCACGGTGTGCCCGTGCGATGATTTGCACTGCGGTGATCGAGTCACCTCCGAGGTCGAAGTAGTTGTCCCGTACTCCGATCCCTTCGATGCCGAGGATCTGTTCCCAGATCTGGGTGAGGATGCGTTCTGCGTCCGTATGGGGAGCTACGAATGTCGTGTCTATCGAGGGTCGATGACCGTCGGGCGAGGGAAGGGCGCTGCGCTCGACCTTCCCGTTGTGGGACAGGGGAAGGCTGTCGACCCGAACGAACTGACTCGGGACGATCTGATGGGGAAGTGTTGCCGCGACATGCGATCGGAGTTCAGGAGTCGGAATCTCGACCGGAGCGACGTAGTACGAAACCAACTTCTGCCCGGACTCCACGTCTGAGAAGTCGTCAGGGAAACCGATCTCCTCGAGGATCCTCGCGACCTCGGTGACGTCGATGTCATCGTCGAGTTCCTCGAGAGCCGCATCTCTCGTCTTGTGGCCCATCCTGACGTCCCAGCTGTATGGAAGGGCGTAGTTGTGGTACCCACGGGTCTTGCGGTGGTAGTAGATGCCCACGTCGTTGATGAGGCAGTTGGTCGACCGTCCTGTGTCGGTCGGCCGCACCCAGGGAACACGGCCGTCCAAGTAGGAGTACACCTCATCGAGGCTGACGTCGACGTACCGATAGAAGTCGACGTACCGAACGTCATCGAAGATGGATCCATCGTCGAACATCGAGGTGTCGAGCAGACGGTTCACGGCGTCGTCGACCTGGTGGTACGCCCTTCGAGCCTCGAGGACGTTCGCGTCGATCTGGTCAGAGCTGACGGTGAGCTCGGTGAACAGCTCCTCCGTCAACCTCGTCTCGAAGAACTGGCCACGTGAGAGGCCGGTCACGATGAACGGGATGCGCCGCTCGCGTGCCGTCTGCATCGAGAGCGTGTAGATGGTCTTGAAGCAACCCTGACACACGTTCGCGTGGCGCTGGAGGCTGTCGACGAAGATGTCGTTCATCGCCGGGGTGGATGCGAACACATGGTCGACTCCGAGTGTGTCGACCGTTCGCTGGATGTTGGCCTTTGCCTGATCCGATATGTACCCATTGTCGAGCGTGAACGCGAGGACCCGGAGTCCCATGTCCACCAGCCGACAGAGCACGTAGGTGCTGTCCTTTCCGCCGCTGAGAAGGGCGAGGCAGTCGTAGCCGCGTCCGTCCGAGCGTCGCGAGGTGAGGATCGCTTCGAGTTCGCTCTCGGGCTTGAAGTACACGCGCGCTCGCTCGGCATATCCCTCGAAAGCCCTGCATTCGCTGCAGATGCGGTCGGCGTCGTAGGAGATCCCTGGGTAGTCGGATGCGAGGCCGCACCTCGCGCAATACACGGGCGCTGGGCGTGCTTCCGGGTCGTCGATCCCCCAGATGCGCGCCGCGGCTGCGGTGATCCGTGGATGTGATGCGACGGCGGCCTCGACCTCTCCGAGCTCGACACGCACACCACGGATCTTGACCTGATCGTCGCGGCGCCCGAGGTACTCGATGGTCCCGTCGGCGCGGACCCTGCCGATGTCGCCGGTCGCATACATCCGCGGCTCTCCAACGGCGACTCCCTCTCGGAAGCGCTCTTCGGTGAGGTCGGCTCGATCAACATAACCCCGTGCAACACCAGCCCCAGCAATCCAGAGGTCACCAGGGACGCCGAAGGGGACGGGGTGGCCCGCGGCATCGAGCACGTACGCGCGCATTCCGTCAATGGGTCGGCCAATGGGGACGCTGCCGGCGACGTCCGATACGGGATCGTAGGTATGAACGATGCAACCGACCGTCCCCTCGGTGGGTCCGTACTCATTGTGAATCGCCAGACGTCCACCGTACGAGTCGTAGGCGCGCCGTGCCGTCGCAACGGTGAGATCTTCGCCGCCGAGGATCATCTGACGGATCCGCGCATCCGCTGGCGCCATGCCGGAGATCAAGGCAAGATGTGATGGTGTGAGCTTCACGATGTCGACGGCGTCGTCCCTCAGGACATCCAGCACGGCGAGGTCGACGTGGTCGAGCTTCTCTCGGTAGACGCGGATCGTTCCGCCGGACATCAGGGGCACCCACACCGACGTGACGGTGAGGTCGAACGTCAGCGGGGTGAACAGAGGGAAGGTGAGCCGGTCACCCCTGTCATAGAAGCTGCGCGCCCACGAGAGGTAGTTCGCCATGGCGCTGTGTTCGATCATGACCCCTTTGGGGATCCCGGTCGAGCCTGAGGTATACAGGATGTAGGCGAGGTCGGTCGGTTCGATGTCGACCGCACCCTCGCTCGACCGGGTGATGCAGTCGCGATATCTAGTGATCGAGGTTTCGATGTCGACCTCGAAGTCATCGTTGGCGATCACCGTTGCACATTCCGCATCCTCGACAACGAACCTGATTCGCTCGGTCGGCCATCGTGGATCGATCGGGACGTATGTCGCGCCTGCTCGGAGGACACCGAGCATCG
Source organism: Acidimicrobiia bacterium (assembly GCA_046496605.1). Taxonomy (GTDB): domain Bacteria; phylum Actinomycetota; class Acidimicrobiia; order Spongiisociales; family UBA5794; genus SZUA-442. The sequence continues at coordinate 13,497 of JAWOGV010000144.1, forward strand.
CGACGACCGCCTCGTGGGATCTGGGAAGAGCAATGCCGATCACCGAATCTGCATCGATTCCTCCTGCGACGCGTGCGGTCAGTTCGTCGACGTCGCGATACGACAATGTCAGGTCGCCCTCGACGACCGCCGAAGCGGTCGGCGTCTCGGCGGCCCTCTCGAGGAACTCAGAGACGACGTTCGTGCGAGCGGGGGCCCCGCGTGGCTCGTTGACCGCTTCGATCACAGCGCGTCGCTCGTCGGTCGAAAGGAGGTCGACCTCGGTGACCATCCCGTCCCAGTCGGCAAGCATTGCGTCGACGATCCGTTCGAAGTGCACGGGCATCTGGTGACGCTGATCCACATCGAATGCGGCGACGCTCGCATCGAACGCGACCGTGAACCTGCCTGTCCGGTTGAAGTCGTGGACCTGGAGTCGTAGCTGGTGGTGCGCATCGACGTGCCCGGAATGGAGCCAGTCTGCATGAACGGGCATGCCCGCGAACGCATTGAAGCCGGCTGTGATGAAATTGAGGACTGTCGTGATGCGGCGACCATCGTCCGGCTCGGCGTGACCGGGCTTGGCAGACCGCAGGAACGACGCCGTTGCGGTGCGGACCTTGGCATGGAGTGTGGCGAAGGTATCGTCGTCGTCCACCACGAGCTCGAGCGGATAGACCTCCATGAACAGGCCCGCGGTCCGTCGGAACTCGGTGGTCGAACGATTGTGGACGGGGGCGCCCAATGTGATTGCCGTCTGCCCGCTCACACGGTGCACATACGCGAACACCGCCGTCGCGAACACCTGGAAGAGGCTCAGGTCGGGGGTGAGTGCCTGGATGCCGGGTGTTGCCGCCAGGAGACGAACGGCGTCCGACCGGTCGAGAGACATCTCGACCTTGACGCGTTCGTTGAGCGTTGATTCGGCCCTCTGTGTGGATCCGTAGAGAGTTGGAGCGACGCTGCGGTTCGCTCTGCTGTTGCGTGACTCGTGTCCGCCCCCGAGTCGAGTTGCTCGCTCATGGGCGATGTAGTCGGCATAGTGAGCGAGCGGCTCGGAAGCGGGGGGGTTGCCTTCGAGCGCGGCAACGTACAGGTCGCTCATCCGCGAATAGAGGACTCCGAATGCCCACGCATCCGTGACGACGTGATGTTGGTTCAGGTACCAGGCGTATCGGTCTTCACCCAGACGGAGAAGGGCGGCATCGAATGTGAGCCGTTCGATGTCCAGGGGCTTTGCACACTGCTCCTGTGCCCAGACCTGGGCCGTCTCAAATGGGTCATCCCGGTCGGACAGATCGACGACAGGGAGGGTGAAATCGATCGCGTCCGAGACGCGCTGTCGCGCCGATCCTGCGGAGGTCGTGATGACGGTCCGCAGGGCATCCGCATCCTCGACGAGGGCTGC
>JAWOGV010000157.1:0-3969 GCA_046496605.1 Acidimicrobiia bacterium
GGTCGGCGGCGTCTCCACCAACCCGGTCGATCCCGCTGCCGCGGCGGCCTTCATCGCTGCCGCGGGTTGATGTCGGGCGTTCAGGGAGCATCCTCGCACGCGGGGAGGTTCTTACCCACAGGCCGCTGCGTAAGTCGATTTTGTCATTCCCGACCATCTCGATCACAGGTCGAGGATCGACCCGCAAAGCCTTGGAAACATTGGTCTTCCGGTACCCTCAACCATTGGTTGAGGGTTATCGGGAACGAACGGTACCGGCACTGGGGATCAACCCTTCGAAATCGTCATGGTGCCGCGGTAGCCTGATCGCGTGTCCAACCTCGACCTCTTCTCCCCTGCGACGTCCGCATGGTTCAAGGCGACATTCGATGCGCCGACTCCCGCCCAGACACTCGGATGGGCCTCGATTGCATCCGGTCGACACACCCTGATCCACGCGCCCACGGGATCGGGCAAGACGCTCGCGGCGTTCCTGTGGTCGATCGACAGGCTGATGACCTCCCCCACCCCGGCACCGGCGAATCGGTGCCGAGTGCTGTACGTCTCGCCACTCAAGGCCCTCGCCTACGACATCGACCGGAACCTCAGGGCACCGCTGACGGGTATCGGCGTGGAGGCCTCGAGGCTGGGAGGCGACACCTGCGCCGTGACCGTGGGGATGCGAACCGGGGACACGCCTCCGAAGGAGCGCCAGGCGATGCTGCGCACTCCCCCGGATCTCCTCATCACGACACCCGAGAGCCTCTATCTGATGCTGACCTCGCGCGCACGCAGCGTCCTCGCCACGATCGACACCGTGATCATCGACGAGGTGCACGCCATCGCGGGCACCAAGCGCGGAGCGCACCTCGCCCTGAGCCTGGAACGCCTCGATGCGCTGTGCGCCACGCCACCGCAGCGGATCGGGCTCTCCGCTACGCAGAGACCCCTCGAGACGATCTCAGCGTTCCTCGGTGGTGGTGTGTCCGATGGGGCACGCTGGACACCTCGCCCCGTGGACATCGTTGATGCCCCCAGGGATCGCGAGCTCGACATCGAGATCGTGGTCCCCGTCACGGACATGACGAATCCGGCAGCCGACGATCCTTCCGCTGACTCGGATCCTGTCAGGCGATCGATCTGGCCTGCGATGTACCCACGCCTCCTCGAACTCGTGAGGGAGCACCGCAGCACCATCCTCTTCGTCAACAGTCGCGGCCTCGCCGAGCGCGTCGCAGCCGAGATCAATCGGCTCGCGGACGAGGAACTCGTCCAGGCGCATCACGGGTCCGTATCGCGTGAGAAGCGCCTGGACATCGAGGATCGGCTCAAACGGGGCGACCTGCGCGCCGTCGTCGCCACGTCGACGCTCGAACTCGGAATCGACATGGCTGCCGTCGACCTCGTCGTGCTCGTCGAGTCCCCGACCTCGGTGGCTCGCGGCCTCCAACGTGTCGGACGATCCGGTCACTCGATCGGCCAGCGGTCCGTCGCGAAGGTGTTCCCGAAGCACCGCGGGGACCTGCTCGAGACCGCCGTCGTGGTGGAGCGCATGTACGCGGGAGCCATCGAGGAGACGACCGTTCCACGGAACCCGATCGACGTCCTCGCACAGCAGCTCGTCGCGATGGCCGTGATGGACGACCTCGACGTCGAGGACGCGCACGCGCTCGTGCGTCGCGCGATGCCGTTCCAGGATCTCACCCGCGCAACATTCGAGTCGGTGCTCGACATGCTGACCGGCCGGTACCCGAGCGACGACTTCGCCGAGCTGCGGCCACGGCTCAATTGGGATCGGTCCACCGGAATCGTCACCGCCCGATCGAGCGCCCGGCTCCTCGCCGTGACGAACCCCGGAACCATCCCCGACCGCGGCCTGTACACCGTCCACCTCCCCGAGGGAGGCAGGGTCGGCGAGCTCGACGAGGAAATGGTGTACGAGTCCCGTCCCGGGGACGTCTTCATCCTCGGTTCGACCACATGGAGAATCGAGGACATCGACCACGACAGGGTCGTCGTGACCCCCGCGCCGGGCTCCCCTGCCGCAAAGATGCCGTTCTGGCATGGCGATGCACCGGGGCGACCGGTCGAGCTCGGCCGAGCCGTGGGGGCCTTCACTCGCACGATCGGCGCGCTCGAGCCTGCCGAAGCACGGGCTCGTCTCGTCGCCGAATACCGGCTCGACGACTTCGCGGCGGGCAATCTGGTCGCCTTCATCGGCGACGAGAAGTCAGCGACAGGTGTCCTTCCGACGGACCGGACCATCGTCGTCGAGCGATTCCGCGACGAGATCGGGGACTGGCGGATCGTCGTGCTCTCGCCATTCGGCGGCAGGGTGCACGCTCCGTGGGCGCTCGCCATCCGATCCCTGTACCGGCGGCGGTCCGGGGGATCGGTCGACGTCCTGTGGTCGGACGACGGCATCGTCCTCCGATTCCCCGATGTCGACACTCCACCGGACACCGCCATCATCCACGTCGATCCCACGGAGGTCGAGGAAGCGGTGATCGACGAGGTCGGTGACACGGCGCTGTTCACCTCCCGGTTCCGTGAATCAGCGGCACGGGCGCTGCTCCTCCCCCGGCGACGACCCGGATCACGCACCCCCCTGTGGCTGCAACGGCGCAAGGCGGCGAACCTCCTCGAGGTCACCCGAGGCTTCGGATCCTTTCCCGTGATGCTCGAGACGTACCGGGAGGTGCTCCAGGATCACTTCGACGTGCCGGCGTTGATCTCGCTGCTCACGGAGATCCAGCGGAGGACAACCCGCATCATCGACGTCGACACCGACGGGCCCTCGCCGTTCGCCTCATCCCTCATGTTCGACTTCGTCGCATCGTTCATGTACGAGTACGACGCCCCGGTCGCCGAGCGCAGGGCCACGGCGTTGATGCTCGACAGGTCGCTGCTCGCAGAGCTCCTCGGGGAACCTGAGTTCCGCGAGTTGCTCGACCCATCCGTCGTCGACGAGGTCGAGGCCGACCTCCAGCATCTGTCCGAGGATCGCAGGGTGCGCTCCGCGGATGGGTTGGCCGACCTGCTCCGCGACCTCGGACCGCTCGGCATCGATGACATCCGGGCACGCCTCGTCGACCGGTCAGACGCAGAGCCGTGGCTCGACGAGCTCGCGGGATTCGGGCGAGCCTATCGAGGAAGCCTCGATCGATCCGAGGTCTGGATGGCGGCCGAGGACGTCGCGCGCATGAGGGACTCCATCGGTATGCAGCCCCCGCGTGGCGTCCCGAGCGATCTCCTCACCCCGGTTGAGGACCCCCTCGGCGACGTCGTCGGCCGGTACGCACGAACCCATGGGCCATTCACGCTCGAGGACGCGGCATCCGGAACCGGCCTCGGACAGGCGACCGTGCTCGAGATCCTGACGCGGCTCGCCAACGAGGACAAGGTGCGCCCCGGTGCGTACCGGCCGGGCGGCACGCAGCGGGAGTGGGTATCGACAGAGGTCCTCAGGCGCCTCCGTCGGCGCTCGCTCGCGGCACTGAGGCAGCAGGTCGAAGCGGTCGAACCGGGCGTGTACGCGTCGTTCCTCCCGTCGTGGCATGGAATCGGCTCGACCCATGCAGGTGACCTTCAGGATGTCGTGACAAGGCTCTCTGGTGCCCCCGTCCCTGCGAGCGTCTTCGAGTCCGACATCCTCGCCGCTCGCAGGGATGGGGGCACCAGAGAGCCTTGCCACGACATCCTGGAGGTCACCTGCATGGGTCGAGCCGATTCCATGCCACGACGGGAGGAACGACGCGTACACGCCCGGTTCGACGGCTTCGACCTGCTGCCTCAGTGCCGCGAGCGAACGCCGACGGAGGCGCCTGAGGACCTCGGTCGATACCCACTCCTGCTGCGTGCCGCCCGGCCGGTACGCACCGGGGCGCACCTTGTCCTCGTTGGCGAGCCGCGTCAGGATCTCGAGCACGGTCGCCTGTCCGAGGCCGGTTCCGGATGCCGCGTCCTCGAGCGTGAATGGCCCATGGGTTC
>JAWOGV010000160.1:0-2791 GCA_046496605.1 Acidimicrobiia bacterium
CCATCCGTCACCCCAGCGGGTGATCACCTGTGGTTGGCACCATGGCGGCTCCCCCCGCACTTCGGAGACGACGCCATCGCGGAGGAGGGCGAGCCCCCCACCGCACTCGCAACACCCCGCCATCCCCATCCCGGGCCAGCCCGGCGACTACGTCCTGGAGATGTCGGGGTGTTGCGAGTGCGGTGGTGGGCTCGCCCTCCTCCGCGATGGCATCGTCTCCGAAGTGCGGGGGGAGCCGCCATGGTGCCAACCACAGGTGATCACCCGCTGGGGTGACGGATGGCTGATCGTCGACTCGGCGACCGATGACGGAACCTACAGGCCGTCGCTCATCGCCGTCGACGAGGACCTGCGCAACGCCTTCGTCCTGGTGGGGATCGAGGCCGGTTGCGGCGGCTGGGTATTCGCATACCCCAGTCGCTGACGGGCGCCGCGAGGCTCACAGCCAAACCGTACGGCATGTGCGTCTACGAGCTCGAACGCCGCGGCCTCGACTGGGCCCAGGTCCTCAGACCCGAACCCGCACCTACTTCCCTACCTCACCACCCGATCACCGTCTGGGTGCGTTCCTGTCGGCGCCGTTGCGAGACCTCAACGGCGGCACCTGTGCGCGGGCGCATCCCTCGAACCGCAATGGCCATCACCCGTCGTTCCACGACGCGTCCTCCGATCAGGGGTTCCCGGCGACTGGCAGCCAGTCCTGATCCGCGCCGACCCAGGTGAACCAGTCGTCGGCGATCCCCTGGTCGAGGGTGTGGCGGAAGTAGAAGGTCACGTCACCGGGTCGGAAAACGGCTGGTGTGTCAGCCCCGTTGGGGTTCCCCCAGTCACCGGCAACGAACCGGTCGCCGGGGTCTCCGAAGAAGAGGGTGCCGTCTGCGTTCCCGGTCGTCAAGGAGTTGCGGTAGTAGAAGAATCCGGTCGATTCCCGGTACAGGCCGGGCTCGTCGATCCCGTCTCCATCCCAGTCACCGACGACCGGTGTGTCTCCGGGATCGCCGAACACGAATGAGTAGTCGGCGGAACCGAGGCCACCTTCGTCAGCGCCGAGCTGATTGATAACGTAGAATCGCTGGTCCGAGGGTCGATAGATCGACAGGGTGTCACAGCCGTCACCGTTGAAGTCACCGGCCATCGGGATGTCCGACGGGTTCCCGAAGAAGAACCGGATGTCGGCGACCCCGGCGCTGTTGTGGTTGCGCAGGTACGCGTAGGCATCCGATTTGCGGAACAGACCGGGGGTGGCCGTGCCGTTGCAGTCCCAGTCCCCGAGGAATGGGATGTCCCCAGGATTGCCGTAATAGAAGGACTCGATGAACCCGTCGGTGCCCGGCAGCCTCCACACACCGGTAGCGGGATCCACGAGACCGACAGCCTGCTCGTGCGGGCGGAGGTGCTGCCACCGCAACCCTGTGCCACCGAAGTCGGGATCGACAACACCAGCCGTCTCCGCCCCGATGTCGTAGGCGAGGAGCCGATCCGTCACATAGAGGATCCCCGTTCCGTCCGGTGCCCACGCGGGATACTCACCCCAGTCGTCGGTCAGCGCGGTCCGAGCCCCGGTCAGGTCCACGATGCTCAGTCCCTCCGCGATGCCGCCCACCACAAGGGCGTCCCCGTCGGGAGCCCAGTCGAACGCCAGGCCGCTCGTCGTCGAGTCGAGCCGGACAACCTGATGCGGTGGGTCCGCCTGCACGATCGACAGGAACCGTGCCCCTGCGACGAACCCGTGGTGCGTCGACTCGACGAACGCGATCCACGAACCGTCCGGTGACCACCGTACCGTCGTGACGACGGCGGCGGTCTCCGGCCCATCGCTGATCCACGGGAACAGGCCTCGACGGGATTCCACGACCAGGTCGGCGTCGGTGCCGTCGGCATCGGCGACCCAGACCCCCTGCCGGTCACCGTACGCGATCCTTCGCCCGTCCGGGGACCACGAGAGCATCGAAGCGGCCCAGTCGTCGAACAGCACCCTGTCGTCACCCGTTCCGAGGTCGACGAGGCGAATCTGCCACGTCTCGTCCACGGCGAAGTGCCGGTACGCGAGCAGCGATCCATCCGGAGTCCACTCTGGGTCGAGATTGCGCGTATACAGGGCGGAGAGCTCACCCTCAGAGTCCGGGCGGTACCCGATGAGAACACCGCCATTCGAGGTTGCCGGCCGTTGATCCGAGCCATCGGGGAGCATCGTGAAGATCTCGCGACCGACGTCGTCGTTCCAGTCGACGAAGGCCACCCTACCGACCTCGGTCGGGTCGGCCTCGAGACCCACCGCGGGCATGGTTGGAGCCGTCACGGCGACCAGTCCCGCGACGAGTATCGATGCTCCGATGCGAAGGAAGAACGACGATCCTGGCGCCACCGACGGCTCCTCTCTCCCGGTGGGGCCCGCACCGAGCCGAGGAGCGGACCGCACGGGCACCTCCTCGAACCATCGTACGACTGCGCGGTCTGCGCGTCCATGGTCGGCGGCGAGAAGCCAGAGTTCGGTACCCCACTACCGGATCCTCAATGCGTCGAGTCTCGCGTGTTGTCTCGCGACGTCCCCAGCGTCCGCGCAAGGCACAAGACGACGCTTCTCGTCAGTGCACGTCCAGCGTGACCGCGGTACGAGCGGTGTACAGCTCGCGCAGCCTGTGCCCTCGGCACCAAAGGGACGGGTTGGCTGATCCCGCTTGACATGGGAGCTGGTGTCGGGATCCACGATCTCCATCGGCTCAGATCCGGTTTGAGGCTGTGATCTCTGCGATGTAGTTGTTCCAGACGTTGAGGAAAGCTGTCAAGTTGT
>JAWOGV010000191.1:0-2821 GCA_046496605.1 Acidimicrobiia bacterium
GAGATCACGTCGATGGATGCCGCCACCTTGGCGAGGTAGGTGGGAGACCGATATCCGTTGCATGTGCACATCTGCCCCAGGCGCACACGCTCGGTCACCGTAGCGAGTGCCGCCATGAGGGTCCACGCCTCATACGTCGGTTCCTGGGTCGGTATCGGGACCGTGTGGAAGTGGTCGTAGACCCAGATCGAGTCGTAGCCGAGTTGCTCGGCCTGCCATGCGACACGCTGCATGGTTGGCCATTGCTCGGACACGGGAATGCCGGCGAGATCAAGTCGCCAGCCCTGCGGGATGAATGCTCCGAATCTCATGGGCTGACACTAGGGCGCTGATGCGCGTGTCGATTCCGAGGACCGGCGAACGGAACCCAACGAGATGCCGAGGGCGTCCCCGAGGCGATCCCGATGGCTGCCGACGGAGCCGAGGAGCAGCGAGTCCGCCTTTGCCCGCTTCAGGTAGAGGTGGGCGTCGTGCTCCCACGTGAAGCCGATGCCCCCGTGGATCTGGATCGTGTCCCCTGCGACCTTCAGGAAGGCGTCCGAGCACACCGTCTTTGCGAGCGGAACCATGATCGCGGCCTCGTCGGGATCGTCGAGTGTCGCAGCAGCATGCCATGCGACGGACCGTGCGTGCTCCAGCGCGACGAGCATGTCGGCACAGCGGTGCTTGACCGCCTGGAACGACCCGATCGCCCGCCCGAATTGGTACCGGCTCTGGGCGTATTCGACCGACATCTCGAGACAGCGGATCGCGCCCCCGACCTGCTCCTGGGCGATCGCCACCACGCCGACGTCGCACGCGCGCTGAACGATCCCGGACCCGTCGGCGCCGGTCAGTCGAAGATGCGGCGGCACGATCGCGTCGAGGGCGAGCTCCCCGAGGGGGCGCGTCGCATCGAGGGCGGGGATCGGCGTGACGGACACTCCTTCGCCGGCAGGGATGACGAAGACGCCGATGCCGTCACCGGTGTCAGCGGACACGACGAAGAGGTCGGCATGGATCGCGTCCGTGACGAACCGCTTCGTACCGGCGATGCGCCACCCCCCGGCCTCTTCCGTGGCGGTGGTGAGGGGGTGGTCGGGTGAACCGTGCGCATCCTCGAAGAACGCCACGGTCGCGACGGATGAACCAGATGCGATCGATGGCAGGAATTCGGCCTTCTGAGCCTCCGTGCCGCCCTTCTCGAGAGCGGCCGCCGCCATGACACTCGACAGGAGCGGCACGGGGACGACGTGGCGTCCGAGTTCCTCGAACACGACCGCGAGGTCGGTGAACGGCGAGTCGGCGCCTCCATGTGCCGACGACATCGTCAGCCCGACGAGCCCCATGTCGGCGATGGCCTTCCACACGTCCCTATCGATCGCAGCCGTCGTGAGCGACGCGTCACGAATCCTGTCCATGTCGACCATGTCACCGAGCATGTCACGGAGAGCGCTCGCGAGCATCGTCTGTTCCTCGGACCGGAGGAACGTCACCGTGTCAGCCACGGGGAACCTCCTTCCATGGGAGGTCCTTGTCGACCCTCGGCTCGCCAGGCAGACCGAGGACACGCTCGCCGAGGATGTTCCGCATGATCTCGGAGGTTCCGCCCTCGATGCTGTTCGCCCGTGCGCGCAGGAAGTGCCTCTGGGGGCTCATCACCCTCTCCTCCTCCCTCGTGTCATACGTGGTCGGTTCGAGCGTGTAGCCCTCGGGGATCGTTGCGCCATCCATCCCGAGCATCGACACCGTGAACGAGGTGACCTCCTTGTTGAGGTCTGCCCAGGCGAGCTTCCCTGTCGAACCTTCGGGTCCAGGGGTACCGGCCTTCATGTTCTCGCTCGCTCGGAGCGCGGTCAGGCGCATCGCCTCCACCTCACCCCACAGCCTGACGAGTTCGCGCCGCGTCGCGACATCCCCGGAACCTGAGTCCTTCCACGTCGAGACCGCGGCAGCGATGGCCCCCGTTCCCCGAGCGACCGTGTTACCCCCGATTGCGACGCGCTCGTTCATGAGCGTGGTCATCGACACCCTCCAACCTGCGCCGACCTCGTCGATCCGCTGCGAGTCGGGGATCCGGACATCGTCGAAGAAGACCTCATTGAACTCCGCCTCGCCCGTGATCTGATACAAGGGCCGCACATCGACGCCTTCGGCCTCCATGTCGACGACGAAGTAGGTCAGACCGAGGTGCTTCGGTTGGTCGGGGTCGGTGCGAGTGACTAGCAGACCCCACTTCGAGAGGTGCGCGAGCGTCGTCCACACCTTCTGGCCGTTCACGATCCACTCCTCACCGTCGCGCACAGCGCGGGTGGAGAGGCCTGCCAGATCGGAACCTGCCCCAGGCTCGGAGAACAGCTGGCACCAGATCTCGTCCATCGTGAACATGGGTCGCAGCCATCGCGCTCGTTGGTCCGGCGTCCCGTGCGCCGCGAGCACTCCGGCACCCATGCCGATACCGAGGATGTTCGCGGTTCGGTTCCATGTTGGTGCGCCTGCCTCGGTCAGCCGCCGGGTGACGTACTCGCGGTAGCGGGGAGAGACGCCGAGGCCGCCGTCACCCCTTGGGAAGTCCACCCATGCGACCCCTGCATCGAACTGTGCTCCCCAGAACTCCTTCGGCTCGGTCGCCGACGGCGGGTGCTCAGCGAGGAGTCGATCCACCGCTTCTTGGACCATGGGTGCCTGTGTGTCCGGAGCTGCCATGGCGGTCACCCCGGTTCCATCACGGCGAGCGTCAGGATGTCGGCCACGAGTGCGGGACGCTCCTCGCCTTCGATCTCGACCGTGACCGTCGAGGTGAGCAGGATCTGGCCCGGTGACTTCTCGGCGACGTCCTTGA
>JAWOGV010000210.1:0-2564 GCA_046496605.1 Acidimicrobiia bacterium
GTGAAGCCCGGGGTGTTGATCTGGTTCAGCTTCGGATACGCCACCATGCGAACACGGTCCGACTGGATGAACACTGGGTTGATCCGCTGGAGTCCGTAGCCGACCGCCGTGAAGGTCACGTCCTGCTTGCCGCGCTTCGTCTTCAACGCATCGAGTTGGTTGAGCGCAGGCAACACGCCGTACTCGGCAAGGTTGATCGGCTCATCGAGAACCACCACGCCGACGTCACGAACGAAGAATGCGGCCGGGTTGTATTCGGGGTGCACGTGGGGCGTTCCTCCCACATCGCCCGTGAACGGATACCCGTTAGCGGGGATGCCGCTCTCGACGTCCGCGTCGAACCATATCTCGACATGCGCTGCGGGTGCCTCGGTGCAGTGGCCCGCCGTGAGGAACACCGTCGGGGACAACAGGGTTCCGGAACAGCGCCACAGAGGTGTGCCCTCTGCGGTCTGGGCGACCATGATCCCCACATACGGGTGGCCGTCGCCATCGAGTTCCCCATTGGTGATGGCGGTGGCCGATGCCGCGATGACCATGACCAGACCAACGACCATGCTCAGAAGTGCCAGTCGCACACGTCTTCTCGATTTCATGCCTGTCCCTTTCTCCACCGGGTTTGGGTTGACGCATGGCATCGTACCAGCGCTCGCAGGCGCGTGCGCTGCGAAGCGCCGCGACGCCTCTCCGCAGTCGATTCCTTGGTCGCTCGCTGCCTCCGATTCGTCGGGATATCCGGGTTCGGTCGGTACGATGACGGCATGAACAACGTCAAGACGGCAGCGCTGCTCGGCTTCTTGGGTGCACTGTTCGTGTCGCTGGGCTTCCTGCTCGGCGGCTCCCAGGGAGCGCTCTTCGCACTGGGCTTCGCCGTGCTGTTCAACTTCGGCATGTACTTCTTCTCGGACAAGATCGCCCTCAAGGCGTCGCGGGCCAGGCCACTCGATCCGCTCGAGATGCCGAACGTCCAGTCGATCGTCTCGTCCCTCGCCCAGCGTCAGAACATGCCGATGCCTGCCCTCTACGTCATCGACTCCCCCCAACCGAACGCCTTCGCCACGGGCCGGAGCCCTCGGCATGCCGCCGTCGCGGTCACGACCGGCATCGTGGAGGTCCTCGACATCCGCGAACTCGAGGGCGTGCTCGCCCACGAGCTGTCGCACGTCAAGAACCGCGACATCCTCATCGCAACGATCGCCGCAACGATCGCCGCGGCCCTGACGTTTCTCGCCCGTATGGCGTTCTGGTCGAACCTCGGAGGCAGGCGCGGAAACGACAACCCGGTTGCGGGCATCGTCGGACTCGTCTCGATGATCGTCGCCCCACTCGCGGCGGCCCTCATCCAGATGGCGATCAGCCGTGCACGCGAGTTCGAGGCGGACCGCGACGGTGCGGCGTCGACCGGATCGCCTCTCGCCCTTGCATCGGCGCTCGACAAGATCGCAGCGGGGACCGCCCGTCACCCGATGCAGGTCAATCCGGCTGTCTCCCAGCTCTTCATCGACGACCCGCTCAAGGCGTTCGGGCCACGCTCGCGCCAGGGCCAGTTCTCGAAGATGTTCTCGACGCATCCGCCCGTCCACGAGCGCATCGAGCGGCTCCAACAGATGGCGAGCGGTATCTACTGACCTACCCGAGGGACGTGACCTCGAACAGCCGCCACGTCCCCTGCACGCCCACGAGCTCGATCGATCCGCACTCCTCCCTCGATTCCCACCCCGTGAGGCATGGTCCCTCGTTGGTGATGGCGCCCGTGATGAACGTGATGCCGCGATCGCCGGATCCGAACGCCTGGTACGCGAGGTACCCGTGCTGTGTGGCGACATGCCGGGTATCGGGTCGACCGAGGTGTGTGAACGACGATGCCTGCATTCGATCCACGCTGGCCGTGCCCGACGGAAGCGTCCGAGGTTCGTTGCGCGACACCTGTCGCTAATCTCCGTCTGCCCCGGGAGCCGCCATCGACGCCCGAGGAACCCCGCCGGGATACCCAAGCGGCCAAAGGGAGCAGACTGTAAATCTGTCGGCTATCGCCTTCGGAGGTTCGAATCCTTCTCCCGGCACGAATGAGGTCATCCGACCTCGAAGGCAACTGAATCGATGCCTCCTCAGCTCAGTGGTAGAGCTGCGATGAGCCGTCAGGCGAAGAGCGGTGAGCGCTGATGGTGAGGAGGGGGTCCCGGACCCCCTGGCACGCAACTGAATACATGCCTCCTTAGCTCAGTGGTAGAGCACCTCCATGGTAAGGAGGGGGTCCCGAGTTCGAATCTCGGAGGAGGCTCCCAGGCAAGTCCAGCTGTCGTTGGGGGGCCGCTTGTTTGAACTCGGGACCCCCACAATTTCTTCCGGAGGGGGTCCAGCTTTCGAGTCGTTCGCTTCGCTCCCGTCGTCTTCTGCCTGCGAGCTGGGGTTCGGTGTGGTGGGACGGTGGGTTCACGTGGTGCTGCGGCGAGATTTCAAGTTCGAATCTCGGAGGAGGCTCCCCAGTCGATCGGGCTGCCTGTCGGCGTCTGCTTCGTTGAACTCGGGACCCCCACAATTCCTTCTTGGAGGGGGTCCAGCTT
>JAWOGV010000240.1:0-2812 GCA_046496605.1 Acidimicrobiia bacterium
ACCTTCCGACGAACGCGATGATCGAGGGGGCCGGAGCCATCGACGCCGGCGCCGAGCTCGGCACAGGACCCATCACGGTCACACCCGAGGCACTCATCGCAGCGGCACCCGACGTGATCGTGCTCCCGGAATCGGGGATCGAAAGCCTCGGCGGCTTCGATGCACTCCTGGAGATCCCCGGCGTCGCCGAGACACCTGCGGGTCGCAACCGAGCGTTCCTCGCCTACGAGGAGGCGTACTTCTTCAACCTCGGCCCCCGAGCCGGTCAGGCACTCGCCGAGTTCGTCGCCGATCTCTATGCCATCATCGCCGGGTGAGTGACGACACCTGGTTGAGATCATCGGATCCCCACAGGGCCCGACGGCGATGGTTCTGGCCATCCGTGTCGCTCGTGGCATTGCTCGCAGCCTTTGCCTCCCTCGCGATGGGGGCGGTCGATGTCTCTCCGGGCGAGGTGATGGCCGTGCTCTCCGGGAAGCTCGGGCTCACCGACGCGACGAGTCGAGCAGAGGCCGTCGTGTGGGGCATCCGTGTGCCGAGGATGCTCGTGGGCTTCACCGTCGGGGCGACCCTCGGCCTCGTGGGAGCGGTGTTGCAGGGCCTCCTCAGAAACGACCTCGCGGATCCCCAGCTTCTCGGGATCGGACCGGGTGCGGCGATCGGTGCGGCGCTCGGCGCCTCGGTGGGTGGTGTCCGCGGCGCGATCTCGGGTGGCGTCCTCGCTGGGGTCGTCACCGCCTTCGCCCTTCGTCGCCTCGCCAGGAGGGCGTCGATCGACCCCTCCAGGGTGATCCTCTCGGGTGTGGCGCTGGGCGCTGCCCTTTCTGCGTGGGTGGGATTCATCGTGTTCGGATCGAACCGTGCCTCGGTCCCGCCCATCGAGTTCTGGTTGCTGGGGAGCCTTTCCGGTGCCACATGGCGCACGTTCGCGACAGCCGTCCCCTTTCTCGTCATTGCGACCATCGGCCTGCTGACCGCGACCCGCAGCCTCGATGTCCTCGCACTCGGCGAGAGCGAGGCACGGCACCTGGGTGTCGACACCGGGCTCGTCACGACGATGACACTCATCGGGTGCGGCGCCGCCGTCGGAGCGACCGTGGGAGCGGTCGGGATCGTGTCGTTCGTCGGCCTCCTCGTTCCCTTTCTCATGCGTCCGATCGTCGGACAGGGGCATCGGCACCTGTTGCCCGCATCGATGATCAGCGGTGGCGTCTTCGTCGTCCTCGCCGACCTCGCAGCCCGCTCGATGCTCGAGCCGGTGGAGATCCCGGTCGGGCTCATCACGGCAGCAGTCGGGGGGCCGGTGTTCCTGTGGTTGATCACGAGGAGGCGCGATGTCTGACGCGATCCTCAGCGCCGTCGGCGTCACCTATTCGGTCGATGGCGCAGTCCTCGTCGACGGTGTCGACCTCGAAGGGAGGAGGGGTGAACTGATCGCCCTGTGCGGTCCCAACGGTGCAGGCAAGTCGACGCTGCTCAGGATCCTCGCGGGGGATCTCTCACCACATCCGGGCAGGGTGGTCGTCGATGGGTTCGACACCTCCTCGGCCACGCCTGCGGAACTCGCCCGCGCGAGGGCGGTCATGCGCCAGGGCGGACGGAGCGACATCCCGTTCACCGCGATCGCCGTGGTCGAGATGGGCAGGTACCCGCATCGAAGCGACCCCGACGCATCCCGGGCCGCGGACATCCGTGCGATCAGGGCGGCGATGGAGCGGACCGAGACGGATCACCTCGCCGGGCGCATCTACGCGACGCTGAGCGGAGGTGAGCAGACGAGGGTGGTGATGGCGCGCATCCTCGCCCAGGATGCCCCTGTCGTCCTGCTCGACGAACCGACCACGGCCCTCGACGTCGCGCATCAGGAGAGGGTGCTCGCCGAGGTGCGCCGAATCGCGGACGAAGGGAGCTGCGTCATTGCCGTCCTGCATGACCTCAACGCCGCCTCGTACTACGCGGACAGGGTGGTCATGATGGCTGACGCGCGAATCGCAGCCACGGGGACTCCCACGGAGGTTCTGCGCTCGGACCTGCTCAACTCGGTCTACGGCCAGGAGATGACCGTCGTCGAGCACCCCACCCGCAACTGCCCGCTGGTCATCGTCACCTGATCGCCGCACGACATGAGCTTCCCTTTGGGGCGGGAGGCGTCCATCCTGTAGTGTGCATCACCACCGGAGACCCGGAAGGAGATGCCCATGTTCACCTTCGTGTGCGAACGCCTGATCCCCGGATGCACGCATGAGGAGACGGCGGAATCCCGTGCAGAGGCTCGCGAGAAGGCCATCGAGCATCTCGAGGGGTATCACCGGATGGAGTCCCTGAATGACATGAGGCTCCCCGACGCGGCCTCGAAGCTGGACGGAGCCATCTTCCCTGGCACGGTTCGGTGAGCTGCTCCGCCACACCGTGATTGCCTGAGCCCCGGACGCGTACCATCTGAAGGTGCCCCAGGAATCCCCTGTCAGAGTGCTCATCGTGGGTGGCGGGTTCGGCGGCCTCGAGGCAGCCAAGGGTCTTGCCGGCGCCGATGTCTCCGTGACGATGATCGATCGCCGCAATCATCACGTGTTCCAGCCGCTGTTGTATGAGGTCGCAACGGCGGGTCTGAGCCCAGGCGACATCGCCTTTCCGATCCGATCGATCCTGCGCAGACAGTCGAACGCACGCGTCCTCCTGGGCGACGTCACCGCCGTCGACGTCGAGCAGCGAAGGGTGCAGACGTCCGGTTCCGGCCCCATCGACTTCGACTACCTGGTTCTCGCGACGGGCGCGTCCCACTCGTACTTCGGACACGACGAGTGGGAGCAGC
>JAWOGV010000275.1:0-3586 GCA_046496605.1 Acidimicrobiia bacterium
TGATCGATCCTGCCCTGCGGCGCTGGTCCGCAGGTGACGGCGATAGGGAAGCTCGAGGGCGGCTCAACTTCGGGACGGAGGCGCTATGGGATCCCATCCGCGTCCTCGACCGCTACGAGCTGATGTTCGAGGCCGGCCTCGTCTCGGAGGCCACCGTGGAAGCATCAGAGGGAACAGGGCGGCGGCTGGTGCGCGACCATCGACGGATCGCTGCCACCGCACTCGGGCGGCTGCGCGGCAAGCTCACGTACCGACCTGTCATCTTCGAGGTCCTGCCGGAGCTCTTCACGCTCACCGAACTCCAGACGACGGTCGAGGCGATCGTCGGCATCGGGCTCCACAAGCAGAACTTCCGCCGGATCGTCGATCGGGGCGACCTCGTGGAGCCGACCGGTGAGGTTGCGACGTCCACCGGGGGAAGGCCCGCCGAGATGTTTCGATTCCGGTCGGATGTCGTGACGCAACGACCGAGACCCGGATTCCCCCTCCCCCGGCCCCGAGGCCTCTGACGGCGAGAGGCGCACACCTGCGAAACCGGTCACGACATCTCCGTGAGGCGCTATCCTTCGAGTAATGCTCACCTAGAGCATAAGTAGGAGCATCGCATGACAGTCACGCCCATGGTCTCGAGGAGGCTTTCCGACGTCCTCCCGGACATCGAGATCGCCGTCGCATCCCCGATCATCGACGAGATCGACAAGCTCAAGCGCGAGCGCAATGCCATCGTCATCGCACACAATTACATGACGCCCGACATCTTCCATGGCGCGGCCGACCTCACGGGTGACTCCCTTGCCCTCGCCAGGATGGCGGCCGACACGGACGCCGACGTCATCGTGATGGCTGGTGTCCACTTCATGGCGGAGACGGCCAAGATCGTCAGCCCCGACAAGACCGTCTTGATCCCCGACCTACGTGCGGGGTGCTCGCTCGCCGACTCGATCACCGCAGCCGATGTCTCCCTCCTGCGGCAGCGCTATCCCGATGCCGCCGTCGTCACGTACGTCAATACATCGGCGGAAGTGAAGGCTGCGTCGGACGTGACCTGCACCTCGGGGAACGCCGTCGCGGTCGTCGAGTCGCTCGATGAGGACCGGATCATCTTCCTGCCGGACCAGTATCTCGGGCGGTGGGTGGCCGGCCAGACGCGCAAGGAGATCATCCTGTGGAATGGCGCGTGCGAGGTCCACGAGCGCTTCACGGGGGCCGAGCTCCGCGAGTATCGGGCCATGTACCCCGGTGTCCAGATCATCGCCCATCCCGAATGCCCGCCAGACGTGCTCGCCGAGGCGGACTTCGTGGGTTCGACAGCGGGGATGATCGACTGGGTGCGGACGGAGACACCCGAGAAGGTGATCATGGTCACCGAGTGCTCGATGGCGGACAACGTCACGGTCGAAGCACCCGACACGGAGTTCATCCGTCCCTGCAACCTCTGCCCGCACATGAAGCGCATCACCCTCGAGAACATCCGAGACTCGCTTCGGCACATGCAGTTCGAGGTGACGGTGCCTCCCGGGGTGGCCGAGCGGGCACGCAGGGCCGTCGAGCGAATGCTGGCGATCCGATGACCAGCGGGACGATCCGGGTCGTCGAGGGCGACGGACCCATCGTCGTCGGATCCGGCATCGCCGGTTTGACCACCGCCCTGTCGCTCGATGGAACCACTGTCCTCACGGCATCGACCGTCGGCGAGGGGTCATCGTGGCTCGCGCAAGGGGGGTTGGCAGCCGCGATCGGGACCGATGACGATCCGACACGCCACGCGTCCGACACGGTCAACGTGGGTGGGGAGATCGCCGACCCCCGTTCCGCCGACCTGCTGACGTCCCTTGCTCCCGATCGCATCGAGTGGCTCACGGCGATCGGAGCGAGATTCGACACCGACGAGGATGGAGCCGTCGCCCTGGGCCGAGAGGCCGGGCATTCGCGCCGTCGCATCGTCCATGCAGGTGGCGACGCGACCGGAGCCGAGATCATGCGCGCCCTCCGCTCCGCCACCGCAGCGCGAACCGACATCGAACTCCGCTCCGGGACACGTCTGGTCGACCTGCTCCGCTCCGACGACCGGATCGTCGGGGTGCTCGCCATGGGGCCGGACGGACGTCTGACCGCCTTCCTCGGATCCGCAGTCGTCCTGGCCACGGGAGGCATCGGCGGCGTGTACGCCCGCAGCACGAACCCGGTGGATGTGACAGGAACGGGACTCGCTGCCGCCGCCCGACAGGGCGCGAGGCTCGCGGACGTGGAATTCGTCCAGTTCCACCCGACCGCGTTCGCCGCGACCGACCACCCGGCACCCCTCATCAGCGAAGCGATTCGGGGCGAGGGGGCCATCCTCATCGACGAAGTGGGCAACCGCTTCATGGTCGGAGTGCACCCGGACGCCGAGCTCGGGCCCCGCGATGTCGTCGCCCGTGCGATCTGGCAGCACATGGCTGCCGGCCACCGGGTCTACCTCGACGCCACCACTGCCATCGGTGCTGCAATGCCCGAAAGGTTCCCGACGGCGTTCACGACCGCGATGCGCCACGGGATCGATCCGCGGATTACACCAATCGAGGTCGCCCCCGCCGAGCACTTCCACATGGGGGGAGTTGCGACCGACCTCGAAGGGCGCACCAGCCTTCCCGGCCTGTGGGCGGCAGGAGAGGTCGCGTCGACGGGCATGCACGGGGCAAATCGCCTCGCAAGCAACTCACTCCTCGAGGGCGTTGTCATGGGTGCGCGAGTCGCCGAGTCGATCCTCCGCGACCGCACGCCGTCGTCACGAGGTCAGCTCCTCGCACCGCGGGACGCCGAGGACAGGACGAGGGCGGGATCCGACCGTCACGCCAGCACGGTTCGAGCGATCGCGTGGAGGCATCTCGGGATCGTCCGCTCGGGAGACGGCATCGAGGATGCGATCCGGCAGCTCGATCGGCTCGGGGGACCGCAATCCGACGCCGCCCTCGTTGCGTCGCTCATCGCATCGGCTGCGTTCAACCGCACAGAGTCGCGCGGAGCCCACTATCGGATGGATCACCCGCACCCGACCGCCGGAGCCGCACATCGCACGTTCCTCGTGCCCGATCCGGTCGAGTTCGTGGCGGTGCCCAGGGCACTCCCGGTGCGGGCGTGATGTCACTGCCTCGCGGGACCACCGAACTCATCGCCATCGCATACTCCGAGGACCTCGGGGAGATCGGCGACATCACGACGGCTGCGGTGATCGATCCTCGCCTTGAATCCTCCGCGGACGTCGTCAGCAGGCAGGCAGGCTGCATTGCTGGCCTCTCCGTGGTGGAGGCGTGCTTCCTCCACGTCGACACGGCGATCACCACGGACCGACACAGGACCGACGGCGACGTCGTCGAAAGCGGATCGGTGCTGGCGACGGTATCCGGTTCGACCTCATCGATCCTCACCGCCGAACGGGTCGCCCTGAACCTGCTCGGCAGGCTGAGCGGAATCGCGACGGCCACCCGTGCCTACGTCGATGCAGTGTCGGGCACCGGGGCGCGCATCAGCGACACCCGCAAGACCACGCCCGGGATGCGGGCCCTGGAGAAGTACGCCGTCGCGACGGGAGGCGGCAGGAATCACC
>JAWOGV010000316.1:0-8324 GCA_046496605.1 Acidimicrobiia bacterium
GGACCGGACTTTACCGGCGAACCTCTCCACACCAAGCCGTGGGTGCCTCACTACCGGTCACCTGATCAGTGGGTCGTCGGCACAGCGGGCAGCCGAGCATGCGAGAACAGGTCAGGCCTTCCCGACGTATTCAGCCAGGGACTCCTTGGCGGACTCGTATCCGGCCTCGATGATGGTCTCCCATGCCGTGAAGTCCATGATGCCGAACCGCCCCACGTCCGGCCGTAGGACGAGGTCCGCGTCTCCGGCGCCGGGCTGGCCGCTGACCGTCGACGATGCGATCAGCGTCTCGAGGAGTCGGGGAACCTCCATGCGGTCGCGTCCCGGGACGAGGCGTTGCCATGCCACGCTCCAACCCGAGAGCTCACCGTTGGGCGGCAGGTCGGCGATGGGCAGCGAGCTCGGCGCCCTGAGGTCGATCGCGATGATCGTGCGCGGGTCGAAGATCCGTCGCATGGTCGCCGTCGGCACGTTGTCGAGGACCCCACCGTCCACGAGGACGTGGCCCTCCGGCGACGCCATGGGCGGAAAGACACCGGGGATCGAGACGCTCGCACGCACAGCCGACCACACGGCGCCGTCCGTGTGTTCGTGGACGACTCCCTCCGTGAGGTCCGTGCTCACGCAATAGAAGTCCGTCCACAGGTCGCGAATGTCCGTGTCGCCATATGCCTCACGCACACCCGAGGTGAGGCGTCGACCACGCCCCGCGGAGACCAGTGGAAGCGTCGTGTCCACGAGCTTGCCGCGCTCGAACGTGACGTGGCGGACGATCTCGACGATGCGGTCCCACTCCCACCCCATCGCAAACGAGGCACCGATCGATGCACCCATGCTCGCACCGCCGACGTGATCGATCGGAATGCCGACGTCGCGCATGGCCTTGATGACCCCGAGGTGCGCGAAGCCCCGAGCACCTCCGCCACCGAAGACGACGCCGACACTGCGGTCGAGCACGATCCTCGCGACGCGCTCGACATCGTCGCGGGATCCTGCGCGGATGTGGTGGTGCCTCGTCGGAGAGCGCAGGTCGAGGATGGCCGCCGTGTCCGTCGGTCGGGCTCCCGCAGGGTGGGCGATGACCAGGTGACAGCTCGCACCCGCCGATCGCCCGTCCACCTGGTCCGCCTCGTACCCCGCCAGCTCACCGAGTCCGTCGACGGCTCCGACCGACAGCACCACATCGGACTGGCGCCTGCACAACCCCATCCATTCGGTGTCGGCAGGGTCGCCGATCAGGACCAGGAGGTCATGGTCGTCCTCGAGCCTGTGTAGGTACTCGATCACGCCTGCCCTCGAGGGGTCGGGACCGAGATGGTCGCGAGCTGCTGATGCGGTGACAACGGCGGTCCCCTCGCGGCCCACGGCCGCGAGGAATCCCTCCGCGAACTCGCCGTGCATCGGCGACGTCCCAGCCGGAACAATGGCGACCACGTTCGTGGAGTGGCCCGGCCGCTCGCCGTGGATGGAACGATTGAGGCGCTGCATGACCGTCCTGGTCACGTCGAGCAGGACCTCGGGGTGAGCGAAGACCAGTGATCGGAACGCCGCGGCAGGGATCCTCATCAGCGCGGCGTCCCGCCTGGCCATGACGGTGGCCGATCGCGGCTCGTTCGTGATCAGGGCCATCTCCCCGACGACGTCGCCGGGACCGAGCGTGCCGACCGTCTCGGACACACCCTCGGGTGTGGTGGTGATGACGTCGAGGTGACCGGCCACGACGACGAAGGCCTCGTCACCTGCCTCCCCCTCCTCGACGACGGTCTCGCCTGCGGCCACGAGCACGACATCAGCCGATTCGGCGATGCGATCGAGCAGCGAGCCGTCGAGTCGCCGGAACACCGACGTTGCTGCGAGGTGGCGGGCGATGTCGGCGCTCGACCAGCCGGTATTCCCCTCGGGCAACAACTCCCCCCTCCTCACCGATCCGCCACGATAGTCGGACAGCTCCTCCGTCGCAGCCCCACAGGTTCCTCGGATCGAGCCGTCAGCGCGCCGGAAGGTCTTCGGCCACGAAGGGCGTCTCCCGGTGCTGGCGTACGATGGGGTCGTCGGAACCGACGTGCCGATCCGGTGCAGGGTCGTGCGGCCCGTCGCCGACGCCGACGGGATGGGAGGTTCCCCACGTGCACTACGACGTCGCGGTGATCGGCGGCGGTGTGATCGGGTGCGCAGTTGCTCGCGAGCTGTCTCGTTACCGGCTGCGGGTTGTCGTGATCGAGCGGGAGTGCGAGGTCGGCTTCGGCACCAGCAAAGCGAACAGCGGCATCATCCACGCCGGCCACCACGGCGACGAGGGCACGCTCAAGGGCGAGCTGGAGTGGCGCGGCAACCAGATGTGGGATGCCCTGGCCGCCGACCTGTACTTCGGCTTCAAGCGCGTGGGTGACCTCACCTGCGCGTTCGACGAGGACCAGAGGGCCACCCTGCGCCGCATCATGGAGCAGGGCGAGCGGCGCGGCGTGACCGGCCTCGAACTCTGGGACCCGGAGCGCATCCGCCGCGAGGAACCGCACCTGTCGCACGACATCGTCGAGGCCCTCCACGCGCCGACGGCCGGCGTCGTGAACCCGTACGAGGCGTGCTTCATGCTCGCGGAGAGCGCGGTCCGCAACGGCGTCGACATGCTGCTCGAGCGCACGGTGCAGGGCATTCGCCACATCGATGAGGGCTTCGAGATCGAAGCTGTCGCCCGTGGGTATCCGGCGCCCGAGTACGTCACGTCACGGTTCGTCGTCGACGCCGCGGGCCTGCACGCCGACACGATCGCCGGCATGGTCGGCGCATCGGCCTTCACGATCCGTGCGCGCAAGGGCGAGGAGTATCTCCTCGACAAGCGGCTGATCGGGTTCGTCAAACGCATCGTCTTTCCATGCCCGACGCCGACCTCCAAGGGCGTCCTGATCATCCCCACCTATGACGGGACACTGATGATCGGCCCCACGGCAGCCTGGGCCGACAAGGACGACCTCACCACCACAGCCGCCGGCAGCGCCGAGGCGTTCGCTGGGGCCCGCAGGCTCGCCCCCGGTATCAGCGAGAAGGACTGCATCGCGGAATTCGCCGGTCTGCGCGCCGTGTCGGACACCGAGGAGTTCATCCTGGGCCCATCGGGTGTCCCCGGATTCGTGTTGGCCGCCGGCATGCAATCGCCTGCGTTGACCGCATCGCCAGCGGTGGCAACCGTGGTGCTCGACGCGCTGCGTGACGAGGGGCTCGAGCTCATCGAAAGGGACGACTTCGAACCCCGAGTACCCGAACCGGTGCGCTTCGCGGAGCTGTCCGACGCTGAGCAGCAGGAGCTGGTCGCCCGCGACCCCGCCTACGCGCAGCTCGTGTGCCGGTGCGAGATCATCACCGAGGGAGAAGTGCGCTACGCGATCGACCGTGGCGCCAGGACGCTCGACGGCATCAAGTTCCGTACCCGCGCCGGGATGGGCCGATGCCAGGGTGGCTTCTGCGCCTGGGGCTGCATGGAACTGCTCCACGACCGGCTCGGCATGCCGCTGACCGCGGTGACCAAGCGCGGCGGGGACTCCTGGGTCGCGATCCCCCGCCTCGAGGAGATGGCGTGATCACGCCCAAACCCGCCCAGCTCGCTCCACGCTACGACGTCGTGGTGGTCGGGGGCGGGCCCGCCGGCCTCGCCGCCGCCGTCGGCGCGCGTGAGGGCGGCGCCGAGCGGGTCCTCGTCATCGACAGGGAGCCCGAGGCGGGCGGGATCCTGCAGCAGTGCATCCATCCCGGCTTCGGCCTGCACCACTTCGGCGAGGAGCTCACCGGCCCCGAGTACGCGCAGCGCGTCATCGAGCAGACGCTCGACCACGACGTCGACGTGCTGTCGTCCGCCTATGTGCTCGACGTTGCGCCCGACCGCCGCCTCAAGGTCACGTCGCGCGACTACGGACTCACCACCCTCGAGGCCGGTGCCGTGGTCCTGGCGATGGGTGCGAGGGAACGCACCCGCGGCGCCATCCGCATCCCCGGCGACCGCCCGGCGGGGGTGATGACGGCCGGGTTCGCGCAGAAGCTCGTGAACCTCGGCGGTGTGCTGCCGGGCCGGCGGGTTGTCATCCTCGGGTCGGGGGACATCGGCCTGATCATGGCCCGACGGCTCGTGCTCGAGGGCGTCGAGGTGGAGGGTGTCTATGAGCTGATGCCGCACGCCAACGGCCTCAACCGCAACATCGTCCAGTGCCTGCACGACTTCGACATCCCGCTGCACCTGTCCACGACGGTCGTGGAGGTCCACGGTCGAGAACGCGTCGAGAAGGTCACCGTTGCCCCCGTCGACGAGGCCTACCGGCCCGACATGGCGAAGGCGCGTGACATCCCCTGCGACACCCTGCTCGTCGCGATCGGCTTGATCCCGGACAACGAGCTCGCCCACCGGCTCGGCCTTCGGCTCGATCCCGTCACCACCGGACCGGTCGTCACCAGCACGATGGAGACCTCACGCGACGGGGTCTTTGCCTGCGGCAATGTCGTGCACATCCACGACCTGGTCGACTTCGTCAGCCAGGAGTCGCTCCTCGCCGGACGAGGCGCCGGTGCGTTCGCCATCGGCACCCCCACGGTGCCAGACAACGTCCGGCTCGTCCCCGGCGAGAACGTCCGCTACTGCGTACCCCCGACGATCACCACCGACCGGGAGCACACCGTGTACCTGCGGGTCAACACGCCGATGGCGCCGTGCACGTTGCACCTCGGTGATGTGTATCGCAGGCGGCTGCGGTACGTGTTCCCCGGCGAGATGGTGACGCTGAAGGTGCGCCCCGGGTTCCTCGAGGGCTTCCACGGCGGGTCGCTGCGGGTGAGCATCACGCCACGCGACAAGGCCCCACGCGACAAGGTTCTGGGCGACAAGGCGCGGCGCCATGAGTGAGGACCGCCACAACGACACGATCGTCTCGCACTACCTGTGCATCGGCTGTCCGTTGGGCTGCCGCCTCGAGGTCGAGGAGGACGACGGCGAGATCGTCGAGGTGCGCGGTCAGTCCTGCAAGAAGGGTGACGTCTTCGCGCGGCAGGAGCACATCGACCCCCGCCGGGTGGTCACCACCACCGTCGCGGTGCGCGGCGGCCTGTGGCCACGGCTTCCGGTCAAGACGAAGGGTGACGTGCCCAAGGGCGACGTCGTGGACGTCTGCAGGCTCCTGCACCGCCTCGAACTCGACGCCCCGGTGACCATCGGCCAGGTGGTCGCCACCGACGTGCTCGGAACAGGCATCGACGTGGTCGCCACCCGCGACCTGCCGGCAGGCTGAGCCCCGAGGCAACCAGCGGAGCCTTCCCAGCGACGTCCGAACCTCACGAGCCGGGCGAGGACCGGTTGGCCCTCTCCCGGTCTGCGGCAGCCGCCCTGATCAGCACCCCGGCCTCCGGAACCGTTGCCACCAGCTGGTCGAACTGGCGCTTGTCGAGCACGAGGAGGGTCGTGATCCCTCGCGCCCTGACACTGGCGTTTCGCCGTTGCCGACCGAGCAGCGCCATCTCGCCGAAGAAGTCGCCATCCTCGAGCCAGGCGATGACCTCCTCGGACGGATCACCGACATCGCGCACGACCTCGACCACACCTCGGGCGACCACATAGAAGGAGTCGCCGAACGCTCCCTGGCGGAAGACGATCTCGCCGTCGGCCATCAGTCTGGTCTCGAAGGCGCTCGCGATGTCCTCGAGCACGGGAAGGTCGAGGTCCGCGAAGAGCGGGATCCTGCGGAGCCGGTCGGGCCGGACACGAGCCGAGAGCCCGTTGGCGCTGACATCGAACCCGTGCTGCTTCGTCCACATGGCGCTGAAAGGGCCGCCTGACCCCAGCAGCCCCTCGAACGTTCCCGTCTCCACCACGACGCCGCCGTCGAGCACGACGATGAGATCGGCTGTCTTCACCGACTCGAGACGGTGCGTGACACTGATCACGGTCCTGCCCTCCCGAAGACGCTCGATGGCACCGATCAGGTCGGCTTCGGCCTCGGGGTCCAGGCCGGACGCCACCTCGTCGAGGAGGAGGAGCTTCGGTTCCCTCGCCAGGGCACGCGCGATACCGACGCGCTGCGTCTCGCCGGTCGACAGGACCGTTTCGCCACTCTCGAGCCTCGTGTGCGCCCCGTCGGGAAGGCTCCCGATCACCGATGCAAGACCCGAATCGACGATCGCGCGATCCACGGTCTCGGGCGGGCAATCGTCGCCGAGGGTCACGTTCGCCTCGATGGTTCCATCGAACAGGTAGGTGTCCTGGAAGGCGACACCGACCATGCGCCGCATCTGCTCACCGTCGACGGTGGCGAGGTCAAGCCCATCGACGAGCACGGCGCCCTCCTCGAGGTCATAGAGGTCGAGCAGGACGCTCAGCATGCTGCTCTTCCCCGAGCCGTTCGGTCCGACGATCGCGACATAGCTGCGGGCGGGGATTTCGACCGAAACCCCTTTGAGCTGTGGTTCACGATCGGTGCGGTACCGGAAGACCACGTTCGAGAAGGTGATCACGGAGTCCATGTCGGGGGGAGCGAGGCCGTCCTGGCGATCCTCCGACATCGGCACCGCGAGGAGGGCATCGATCCTCCTGATCCCGGCCTCGGACTGCTTGATGCTCGGAAGGACCTCGATGCCGAAGACAGCCGACTCCCAGGCGAACTCGGTCAGGATCGCCGCGAACGCTGCGAAAGCCCCGGGTTCGAGCGACCCCGAGAGGGCAAACGCGGCACCGATGCCGATGATCGCCAGTCGTGCGAACTCGACCGCGTACTCCGAAATGACCATCTCGGCGCCGATCCTGCCCTCGGCCGTCTCCGAGGCACCCCGAAGCGCCTCGACCCTGAGTGAGAAGCGACGGATCGAGCGATCGCGCAGCGAGTAGGCGCGGATGAGCTTCTGGGCACGAAGGTTCCCGGACACCTCCTCGAGGACGTCGGCGGTGCGCTGCTTCTCCTCGTCCAACGCCGCCTCAGAAGCCGGAGCAAAGCGATACACGAGGTACACGACGATCGGGAGGACAACCACGGACATGACCGCGAGGCGCGCATCGAGAAGGAACATGACGGGGAGGTACAGGGCCATGGCCGTCAGCGACCGGAGACCGACGAGTGGGTTCTTTATGACTCCTTTCGACAGTTCCGCGAGGTCGGTCGAGAAGTGGGAGATGAGGTTCCCGGTGGTTGCGCGATCGTGGAACCGAAGGGGAACCCACTGGAGGTGCACGAAGACCGAGGTACGCACATCGGCGACGATTCTCGACGTTGCCTTCGCCGAGAGTCGCGCTGCGGTGAAACCCGCAAGCACCGACACGCTGAAGCCGACGAGCAGAACACCCACGACGACTTCAACCGTGACCCCTGGATTCGGCTCGATCACGAGCTGGATCACGAACCCTATGGCGAGCGCGAACACCAGGGTGAACACGGCGCGCAGCATCATCGTCACGATGAGTCCGAAGCCGAGCCCCTTGTGCGGCTTCCAGAACTCGAGTATCCGTCCGAACGTCTTGAGCACGTTCCCCCGTCTTCCAGCGTGAAGGCAATCTACGGGATGCGGAACCACCACACACAGCCACAGGGGGAGAACGTTGTCACCGACGCGATTCCCGTCTCGGCCTTCAAAAGGATGCCTGGCTGGACAGAGCGGGCGCCCGAGTCCCCCCTCTCGTCCCCCCGTACCCCTCGTCCCCCTTTCAAGGGGGACGGCAGAGGAGCGCAGCGACGATGCAGGGGGATCCCTCGGCTGCAGGGCCTTGTGGGCCCGGTCCAGCCCTGGCAGGAGGGGGACGGCAGAGCGAAGCGATGCCGAGCAACCGACGGCGGCAGCCCCCCTGGCTCACTTCGTTCGCCCGTCCCCCCTGAAGGGAGGACGATGCCCGAATGACCTTGTGCCCCATTCCCCACGCTGAGGGAGGGAGATGCCGGAGTCGTCCTCGTCCGCTTGTCCCCCCTGAGCCAGCGGGCTGCGTTGCTAGATTCGGGGCATGCGGATCGGACTCATTGCACAGCTCCATGGCCGTCCGGGAGGGGACCTCGAGCCGTCGTGGCGATCGATCGAGGAGCTCGCCACGACCGCCGAGGCCGTCGGGTTCGACATGTTCGTGTTCGAGGACGTGCTTATGTACCGCAACGACGACCACACGGACGGGTGCTGGGAATCCATGACAATGGCAGGCGCGATCGGGGCGTCGACAGACCGCATCCGCTTCGGCCAATCCGTCGTCAACGCTCCGTACCGTTCGCCCGCAATGACGGCGTCGATGGCCGAGACGCTCGCGAACATCTCCGATGGGCGGTACGTGCTCGGGATCGGCGCAGGCAACAGCCCCCTCTCCGACTACGAGGGCTTCG
>JAWOGV010000109.1:0-2873 GCA_046496605.1 Acidimicrobiia bacterium
CCGGCCACGGCTGGTGCGATCAGCGGAAGGGTGACCCTCCTGAATGCCTGCCAACGATCCGCGTAGAGGTCGGCCGCCGCCTCCTCGTAGGTGGGATCGAGCTGGCTCAGACGAGCGCGCACCACGATCGCCACAAAGGAGATGCTGAAGGCGATGTGGCTGAGCGAGATCGTGGTGAGGCCGAATTCGAGCGTCGGCCCGAACCCCGAGATCATGCGGAACGCAGCAGCGAAGAACAGCAGCATCATGACCGCCATCGTCACGTCAGGAATGATGACGGGAAGGTACACGAGCCCGTCATAGGTCCGCTGGCCGCGGAATCGGTAACGCTCGAGGGCAACCGCCGTCGCCGTACCGAGAATGGTCGAGATCGTCGTCGAGATGATCGCGATGATGATCGAGTTCCGAAGCGCGCCCATGACCGCGGCGTTCTGGAACATCTCGCCGTACCAGCGGAACGAGAACTCCGACCACACACCGACACGGTCGTTCGCGTTGAACGAGAACACCGTGAGCACGACGATCGGGGCATAGAGGAAGGCGAACACCAGCCACGCGTGACCGGTCAACAGACGATCCGTCGCGCTCTTGGGTCGCACGCCCACGCTCACAGCGTCCTCGCCCCCCTCCGGAAGTAGATGATCGTTGCGATCAACATCACCGCCATCACCGCAACCGACAGGGCCGATCCGAACGGTTGGTTCCGCGCTGCGAGGAACTGGCTGACGATGTAGTCACCGAGGAGGGTCGTGCGTGCGCCACCGAGGATCGCGGGCGTGACGTAGGCGCCGAGCGTCGGGATGAACACGAGGATCGACCCTGCGATGACCCCCGGCATGGACAGGGGAAAGGTCACCTTGCGGAATGAGCGCCATCCGGAGGCATAGAGGTCCCTCGCCGCCTCGACGAGGCTCCAGTCCATGCGCTCCAATGCGGCATACAGCGGCAGCACCATGAAGGGGAGGAAGCCGTAGACGAGGCCGATCAGGACCGCGTAGTTCGTGAACAGGATACGGATCGGTTCACCACCGAGAGCCTGGGACAACTGGGACAGCGGTCCATCGCTTCCGAGCAGGACACGCCATGCATATGTCCGGACGAGGAAGTTGGACCAGAACGGGATCATCACGAGCACCAGGAGGATGTTGCGGGTGCGTGCGCTCCGGGTCGCCATGAAGTAGGCGAGCGGATACGAGAGCACGAGGCAGATGAGGGTCGTGGCGGTCGCCATGACCAACGACCGGAACGCGATCTCGGCTACGAGGGGGTCGAACAGCCTGCGATAACTGTCGAGGTTCCACCCCTCGAGCAGGGTGAGGCCGGTCGAACTCCTGGTTGCGAACGAGTAAACGACGACGATGACGAGCGGAATGGCGAAGAAGAGGACGAGATAGACAAGGGATGGGAGGGCGATGAACAGGCCACGGCGCGAGTCGGCCCTTTCGGCATCCCGTTCGAGTTCCGGTGTGACGGCGGCGACCTCCTCCGTCACGGTGTCCATCGGCGCAGTCATGCCCCGACGACCGTCGTCGCCTCCGGGTTCCACGATGCCACCACCCGTGCGCCCTCGTCATGCGTTGCCACCGAGGGCCGGTTCTCCTCCTTCACCTCGAGGATTCCCGCCGTCGTCTGGATGTCGTAGAAGAAGAAGTCGCCGTGGTAGATGCGCCGGAACACAGTGCCCTCCACGGCGTTGCGGTCCGCAGGGGCGCCCTCCTCGATCGTGTGGAGCGTGAACCGTTCGGGACGGATCCCGATCGTGATCTCCTCACCGCTCGGGAGGTCCGTCCGCGCACGGATCTTGTTCGCCCCCGCGAGCTCGACCATCGTCGGATCGATCACCTTCGCCGGCAGGAGGTTGATCTCCCCGATGAAGTCGGCGACGAACCTCGTGCGCGGATGGTCATAGAGGTCCTGGGGCGAGTCGACCTGGAGCAGCTTGCCCTCGCTCATCACGCCGATCCGGTCGCTCATGGTGAGCGCTTCCTGCTGATCGTGGGTCACGTAGATGAAGGTGATGCCGACCCGGTGCTGGAGCTCCTTGAGCTCGATCTGCATCGACTGGCGGAGCTTGAGATCAAGGGCGCCGAGCGGCTCGTCGAGGAGGAGGACCTCTGGCTCATTGACCAACGCACGGGCGAGGGCGATGCGTTGGCGCTGGCCACCCGAGAGCTGCTCGGGTTTCGCATCGACACGATCGGCGAGCCGGACCAGCTCGAGCACGCGCATCGTGCGGCGCTCGATCTCGGACGCCTCGACCTTGCGCATCAGGAGGCCGAACGCGACGTTCTCCTTGATCGTCATGTGGGGGAACAGGGCATAGGACTGGAAGACGGTGTTGACGGGGCGCTTGTTCGGGGGGAGCAGGCCCATCTCCTTGCCGTGGATCTTCAACGAGCCCGAGGTCGGATACTCGAAACCGGCGATCATGCGCAGTGTCGTCGTCTTCCCACACCCGGAGGGCCCGAGGAGGGAGAAGAACTCACCGTCATGGATGTCGAGGTCGAGGGCATCGACGGCGACGAGGTCGCCGAAGTGCTTCGACACCTGTGCCAGCTGTACCGCCTCGCTCATTGCCGTCCACCGATCGTCGTGCCAGCCCGTAGGGTGCCGACAGCATAGGAAGGTCGATCACCGGATGCCCTGGTGCGCACGATCGATGCCTTCCCACGTCCCTTCGCAACCGAATCAATTGCGAACCGCCTAATCCTCGGCAGTATGGCGTGTGACAGTGTGGATCGCAACTGATACGATCCTGTGGATTCACCGATTCGATCGAGATGTGATATGCGACATACCAAGCAACTGATCGCCGGTACGTGGGTCGACGCCCTGGCCGGTGGCACGCGGGACCTCGTCGATCCGGCAACGGG
>JAWOGV010000013.1:0-6800 GCA_046496605.1 Acidimicrobiia bacterium
CCCGCGCTGCCATCACGCCGATGGACCCGTCCTCGGCGATGGGAAACACCACGACATCACCCGAGCCATAGTTCGTCACGACCAGCCACCTCCCGGACCCGTGGACGGTGAGGTGGCACGGTTGATCACCCTCGGTGGAACGCCGGTTCACCGTGACGAGATCCACCCCGCCGTCGCGTCGATCGATGCGCAGGGCGTGCACCTCCCCATGGGAGCCGTCGGCGGCCAAACCGACCTCGCTGACGGCATACAGGTGCGTGCCACGGGGATGCACAGCGAGGAAGGAGGGGTTTCGGATGCCGGAGAGCTCACCGAGCACCGCCATCGCGCCCGTACCCCGATCGATCCCGAGGACGTGGATGCCCGGCTCGTCAGGTGGCCCATAGCTCCCGACGAACGCCGTGCCATACGGTTCCACCGCAGCACCGATCGGGCCGACGTTGAGGTTCACGGCGTCCAGAGGGTGCCGTCCGGCCACCGGCTCTGGGTCCAGGTGATCGGCGCCAGCTCGATGGGGTACCGCGCCGCTTTCGCCTCGTCGATGTCGATGCCGAGTCCGGGCTGATCGTTCGCCCAGAGGTAGCCGCCCTCGAGCTCTGGCGTCCCCGGGAACACCTCCCTGAGCGGATCGCCGATGGAGCCGATCTCCTGGATGCCGAAGTTGTGGCACGCCAGGTCGAGGTGGAGGTTCGCGGCATGTCCGACCGGGGAAACGTCCCCTGGCCCGTGCCATGCGGTCCGCACGCCGAACGCCTCGCACAGCGAGGCCAGCTTCCGGGCGGGGGTGATCCCGCCGAGCTGGGAGATGTGCGATCGGATGAAGTCGATCAGGTGATCGGTGATGAGCGACCGCCATTCGAGCGGGTGGTTGTGCAACTCCCCCATCGCGATCGGTGTCGTGGTGTGCTCCCGCAGCTTCCTGAACCACCCGAGCTGGTCGGGCGGAAGCGGATCCTCGAGGAAGAACAGCCTGTACGGCTCGAGGTCCGTGGCAAGGCGAATCGCGTCGATGGGTGCGAGGCGCTCGTGGATGTCGTGGAGCAGGAACAGCCCGTCGCCGACCGTCCCACGGACGTGGTCGAAGAGGCCCACGACGGAGCGGGCATATGCGTCCGGCTCGTAGTACGTACCGGGCAAGGCCTGCCTGATGCGGGCATGTGCGCCGGTCGTCGAGGGAGTACTGCCCCCGTAGCCGCCCATCTGGCAGCGCACAGCGAGGTAGCCCTGTTCGGCGAACGCGAGCACGGCATCCGCGACCTCCCGGGGATCGCCGCCGTCGGCGTGCCGGTACACCATCGCCGCCTCACGGGTCTTCCCCCCGAGGAGGTCGTAGACCGGCATGCCAGCGACCTTGCCCTTGATGTCCCACAGCGCCATGTCGACCCCGCTGATGGCGTTGTTGAGGACCGGGCCGTTCCTCCAGTACGCGTTGACGTACATGAGATGCCACAGGTCCTCGACCCTGGAGACGTCGCGGCCCACCAGCAGAGGATCGAGGTATTCCTCGACCGCTTGGGCCACGAGGGTCGGTCGCTGCGTGAACGTGGCGCACCCCAGCCCGTGGAGGCCGTCCTCGTCGGTCTCGACCTTGACGACGACGAGCGGGATGCCGTCGGGGGCCGTGAGGATCGCCCTCACCTTGCGGATCGATGTCATGCACCCTCCTCGTTCGTGTCTCCGAGCCATGCGTCGCCGTGCGTCTCGGTCGATGACGGCGGCGCCGTTGTCCGCCCGGGTTCAGTCGGCATCATGGCTCCATCCGAGCATCGACTCTGCCTTGGCACAGTCGAAGAACCCCTTCGTCCCAGAGAGGTCACCCCGTACCGGTACCTCCGGGTAGTTCTCGGCAGCGAGGGCGAGCGATGGCGTGTCGACCATGGTGTCGGGGGCAACGATGTAGAACACCTCGTGCCCCCCGAGATCGGTGGTCACGCCCAGCAGGCAGGCACGCGCCACAGCAGGGAAGGTCAC
The DNA here is from genome assembly GCA_046496605.1 of Acidimicrobiia bacterium. Lineage (GTDB taxonomy): Bacteria > Actinomycetota > Acidimicrobiia > Spongiisociales > UBA5794 > SZUA-442. The sequence continues at coordinate 1,972 of JAWOGV010000013.1, forward strand.
GTAGCCCCACAGCTGCTTCTCGGCGATCCTGCCCGGCGTATCGATCCAGCCCGCCGTGTCGGCTCGGTCGTGCACGACGCCGTGGAGTCGGAGGCTCGCGATCGACATGCCGGGGTCGAGGCGGGCCATCGCATCCGCCTGCTGCTCACAGACCCACTTCGACAGGCTGTACGGGTCCTCGGCATGGCTCGGATGCCGCTCATCCACCGGGAAGTAGTCGTAGCTGGGCCATCGGCTGAACCTGCCACCGATCGCGTTGACGCTCGAGGCCTGGCAGACCCTTCTGATCCCGACCTCGGACGCCGCCCGCAAGGCGTGGTAGCTGGAGACGACGTTCGTGTCGTGGACCACGTGGTCGGGCAGCATCCCGGGCCCGGGGATCGCAGCGAGGTGGATGAGGGCATCGGATCCCGAGATCGCCCCAACCAGGGCGTCGTAGTCCCCGAGATCGATCTGCTCGAATCGTGAGGCCGTGATCGCCGGGTCGGCGAGGTGTCGATCGATCGCCACGACCGTGTGGCCTTCGGCGGACGCCCGTTCGACGACGCGTCGGCCAATCCGTCCCGCTGCGCCCGTGACCGCGATCCTCATGCACCCTCCCATATCGCCGCGAGCGCCTCGGGGGACAGGCCCTCGACCTCCTCGTCGCTGAGGACGCCGAGGACGTCGTCGGTCGAGGCCACGACTCGCGACGCCAGTATGTGCCCGAGTCGGAGGCGTGCCACCACCGGCCAGTGGAAGCAGCTGCCCGCGAGGTAGCCAGCAGCGAAAGCGTCACCCGCGCCGATGACGTCGACGGCCCTCGTCGGCAGTGCGGGAACGGAGACCTCACCCTCGAACGTGATCGCCGACGCCTCCCCCGGCCCACGCTTGACGATCAGTTCCTGATCGGCCCTGCGGAGGATCAGGTCTGCGAGGGCATCGGACGACTCGATACCGAACAGGAAGGCTGCCTCGTCGTCCCCGATGAAGACGACGTCAGCGCCCCTTGCGAGGGGAAGGAGCGTCTCGGTCGCGGTTCGTGCATCCGGCCAGAGGCTCTGGCGGAGGTTCACGTCGAACGACACACGGGTATCGTCGCCGAGGTATCCCTCGACCACGGCTCGCACGAGGTCGGCAGCCGACGCCGAGAGGGCTGGCGTGATCCCGGAGACGTGCACCCACCGAGACGCAGCGACACGCCGCAGGTCCTCGGGGCGGAGCCAACGTGCAGCGCTCTCGCTCCTGTAGTAGGACGAGACCTTCTCGGACCCTGCCGGGTGCTTGATCATCAGGCCTGTAGGACGTTCCGGGTCCCGCAGCACGGACACCTCGACACCCGCCGAGGCGACCCACTCCTCCACGAGACGCCCGAATGGATCGTCGCCGATCCGCGACACCCAGCCCGTACGGCAGCCCAGTCGGGTCATGTCCATCGCGACGTTGGACTCGGCACCCGCCACGATCGCCCGGACAGGTGGGGCTCGTCGGTGGCGACGAACGAGACCATCGTCTCGCCGATGCAGCCAACGTCCCGTCGATCACCGGGCACTTCGACCCCGTCCATCCGTCCCCTCACGCCGATCCCCTCTGCATCCTCTGTGGCCGCGCCCGTCCGCTCCCGGATCGGCGTGGCGTCCCGTCGAATCGCGTCAGCCAGCCCGTTGGTACACCCGGACGTGATCGACGTAGAGGTGGAGCGGGTACTCGTTGTCGAGGGCGATGTTGCCGCCGAACGTCCCACCGAGCGCGAGGTTCACGATGAGGAAGAAGGGCTGGTCGTAGACCCACTCACGGCCGCCGAGGTCGTCAGGACCGATCTCGTAGAAAGGCTCCCCGTCATAGAACCACTCGATGCCCGTCTCGTCCCACTCGATCGCGTAGGTGTGGAACTCGTCTGCGATGTCGTAGTCCTGGGTGTTCCAGCCACCGAGGCTTCCCGCACCGGCGTACCCGGGCCCATGGATCGTTCCGTAGGTGACCTGCGGCTTGCGCCCGACGTGCTCCATCACGTCGATCTCGCCCGCGTCGGGCCAGTTGCTGGCATTCGGGTCGTCCTCATCCCTGCCGAAGCTGGCGCCGAGCATCCAGAATGCAGGCCAGGTCCCTGCGCCACGGGGCACCTTCATCCGGGCCTCGATGCGCCCGTACTGGAACTCGCGGAGGCCCTGGGTCTTGAGGCGGGCGGACGTGTAGTAGGACTCCTCGTACTTCTCCTGCAGCAGCGAGATGACAAGCAGGCCGTTCTCGACACGGGCGTTCTCGGGACGCGTGGTGTAGAACTGTGCCTCCCCGTTGCCCCAACCCCAGCCACCGAGGTCGTAGGTCCAGTTCGTCTCGTCGATGGCGTCGCCATCGAACTCGTCGTTCCAGACCAGCTCCCAACCGTCCGACTCGTCGATCGGCTCCGGCTCCGGAGGCGCGATCGTCGTCGACGTGGTGGCCGGTGCCGCGGCGGTGGTCGTGGTTGATTCGGCACCTGTCGTCGTGGACGCCTCGGACGTGTCCGACGACTGACACGCGGCGGCGAGGACGCCAAGGGCGGAGATGAGAATCGCGGCGGAGAACCGCTTGCGCGCCCCGGACACGGGGGGGCGTGACGAGCCACGAGCCGATCGGAGGTCTCTCGACATCCAGTGCATCCTCGCTGCTACCCCTTCACCGCTCCACCAGTGAGCCCACCGATGATGTGGCGCTGGAGGAACAGGAAGAGGATCACCATCGGGATCATCAGCATCAGCACCGCTGCCGCCAAGCCGGGCCAGTTGCTGCCGTAGACGCCCTCGAAGACCACGAGGCCTCGTGTGATCGGGTAGTAGTCCTGATTCGAGAGGTAGATCGTCGGCAGGACGATCTCGTTCCAGATGCCGATGGCGTGCAGCACGGTGACGGTGGCGATGGCGGGCTTGATGAGCGGCATCAGGACCTGGAACACGAAGCGCGGGTAACTACAGCCGTCGATCGATGCTGACTCATCGAGTTCCTTCGGGATCGACTTGATGTAGTTCACCAGCACGATCATCCCGATGGCGTTCACGAGGAAGAGCATGATGTAGCCCTGCCTCGTGTTGTAGAGGTTGAGGCTGAGGATCAGCTGGAACTGCGGGATGAGCGCGGGCGGGAGGAACAGGGCGACGACGTAGAGGGTGAGCAACGCGCCCGAGCCCTTGACGTGGCCCCGAGCGATCGGGAAGGCCACGAAGACGGACGTGATCACGAAGATCGTCGTCGCGACGCCTGCATAGATGATCGTGTTGATCATGTACTGCGGGAAGTTCGCGAGCTCCCAGGCCTCCGTGAAGTTCTCGAAGTTGAAGCCCGAGGCGAGCCCGATCGGGTCCTTGTAGAACTCCGGCAGGGTCTTGAACGCCGTGTTGAGCAACAGGAGCATCGGACCGATGTACAACACGGAGAAGAACGCGAGCACCACGTACGAACCGATCAACGCCCTGCGCGTGTTCCGCTTCCCCGAAGGTGACTTGACCTGCGCAATCCTCGAGCGGGTGGCTGCCGTGGTCATGCCATGTACTTCCTCTCCCTGCGCGTGACGAACCAGTTGGCCGAGAGGCCGAGTACGAGGACGAGGAGGAAGAGCACGACGGAGGCCGCAGCTGCATAGCCCTGACGGAACGAGCTCGTAACCGAACCCGACGTTTGTCCGAAGCCCTCTGCGTAGACGAGGTACCCGAGGACCTGCGTGCCGTTGCGGTAGCCCACGAGCACGAGGAAGAGGGCCCACGCCTGGAGCGAGCCGATGATGTTGAGCAGGAAGTTCGTGTTCACGGCAGGCGTCAGCTGTGGCCAGGTCACACTCGTGAACAACTGCCAGCCCGCCGCGCCGTCGACTCGGGCAGCATCGTAGAGCTCCTCCGCGATCGCCTGCATACCTGCCAGGAAGATCACCATCGTGATACCGACGTTCGCCCAGATCTGGACCACGATGACCCACCAGAAGGCATCGGTTCCCCCGAGGAACTCCGACTGGAGCCCGAACCATCCGAAGATCTCGGCGACCGGGCCGCCCCGGGGGAGGAGGAAGAGCTTCCAGATGAATCCCTGGATGACCACTCCGAGGATCACCGGCATGAAGATGATGGTGCGGAAGAAGAACCGGCCCTTGAGCTTGTTCTGGTTGAGGATCACGGCGAACACCAGCCCGAGCCCGAACTGGATCGACGTGACGAAGAACATGAAGATCAACGTCCGCTGCAGCGCATCGATGTTGTCCCTCGATGCCACACCCCGGAACATGAACTCGCCGTAGTTCTCGAACCCGATCCAATTGACCGTTGCGCCGCGAATGCCGGATGCGTCGGTGAAGGAGTAGACGATGGTCGCCAACGAGGGGCCGAAGGCGATCACCAGGTACAGGAGCAGACCCGGGAGCAGGAAGAGGACCGGAACGAACTTCCGACCGAAGAGGTACTGCCGACTCACAACTGCCATAGTGCTGGAACCTACTTCCGCCTTCTCCGTTGCTGCAAACCGCTCGTCGAACCGTACGGACGATGGTGGGTTCCCCCCGAGAGGGCGGGGGGAACCCACGATCGTGGTTGGCGATTATCCGCTTGCGTCGAGACCTGCCTGGAGGTCGGACTGTGCGGCGTCTGCGAGCGCAGCCGCTTCGTCCCATTCGTTGAACGGTTGGAACCACTGTGGCGCGAGCGACCCGTTGGACCACTGGCCGGCTCCGCTCGGCTCGACCCAGAACTGCTCGTACCCGACCCGGTAGTTGGCGAGGTACTGAGCGACCTGCTCACCGAGCCGTGTCTCGAGCGTGGCCGTCGGCTGCGTCGGGAGGAACCCGACCGCGTTGACGAACTCCTGGTAGTTGGCGGGATCGGAGAACG
>JAWOGV010000038.1:0-5770 GCA_046496605.1 Acidimicrobiia bacterium
GCTGCTACACGGGCCAGGAGTTCGTCGCCAGGGTCCATTACCGCGATGCAGCACCGCCGCGGAGGCTCGTCCAGGTGCGATTCCACCCGTGCGCGGCGGTGGGGATCGGGGATGACCTTGTCCTCGATGGTGAGACGGTGGGTGAAGTGACGTCGGTTGCTTCGTGTCAGCCGCTTGCGCTCGGATACCTCAAGCGTGGGGTGCCAACACCCGCCGATGTCACCTGTGCGGGGTGCCCTGCGACCGTCGACATCCTGCCTCGAGCCATCGACACCGCCCCTGCGCATTGATCCGATCCGTCGCGGTGGGTGAATCGGACGTGGCTCAGCTGGTCCCTTCGAAGTCGCGGTGCATTGCCGATGCCGTCGGACCCCTCTGTCCTTGGTACTTCGAACCGAGCTGCGGCGAGCCGTACGGGACATCAGCGGGTGTGGTCATCTGGTAGAAGCTGATCTGGCCGATCTTCATCCCCGGGTAGATCGCGATCGGTAGGTTCGCGACGTTGGAGAGTTCGAGGGTGACCTGGCCGACGAACCCCGGATCGATGAACCCGGCGGTCGAGTGGATGAGGAGCCCGAGCCTTCCGAGACTCGACTTCCCCTCCAGCCTGGCGACGACGTCATCCGAGAGGCCGATCACCTCGAGCGTCGATCCGAGGACGAACTCGCCCGGGTGCAGGATGAATGGGTCACTCTCGCTCGCCGTGACACCGGTCGTGAGGTCTCCTTGGGGAGCCTTGGGGTCGATCAGCGCGTACTTGTGGTTCTCGAAGACGCGAAAACTCGGGTCGCAACGCAGATCCACGCTCGATGGCTGGACCATCGCCTCGTCGTACGGATCGATCGTGATGCGACCGTCCGCAACTGCTTGCTTGATGGTGCGGTCAGAGAAGATCATGGGCGACCGATGCTAGACCCCGCTACGCAACGGTGGGGAGGGTGGCCAGGGCGCGTTCGAGCCGGGCCCGTGCGTCCTCGGCGAGGTGCGCCATCTCGGCGGACTCCCCTGCGACGCCGAGCATCACGGTGGGGTCGACGATCGACACCGCCGTGCCATTCTCGGTCGCCGACAGCGTGACGTTGCACGGGAGGAGGAGACCGATCTGCTCGTCGTGCTCGAGCGCCTGATGGGCGAGCGCAGGGTTGCATGCGCCGAGGATGCGGTACGGCGGGCGGTCGACGCCGATCTTCGCCTTGAGGGTCGCCGCGACGTCGATCTCGGTGAGAACGCCGAATCCCTCCTCGGCGAGCGCGGAGCGGACGGCGGCATCGGCTTCATCGATGCCGAACGGCGTGTCGATGCTCATTCCGTAGGCCGAGTGTTCCATGGGGTCTCCCTTTGGTGTGGTTCGAGCACCGACGTAGTCCTCGAGGTCGGTGCATGTGAGGTGGTCGCCCTGGCTGGATCGTCTCGATCCTGAGGACGTCATGATCCCGGATCCCCGTGTCGAGGGCGTTCGGCGATGACGACGGTCTCGTTGTAGCGGAACCATCGCCCGACCACCCTCGGGAACGGGAACGAGTACGACCGGGAAACCGACAGTCCGAGGGAATCGGCGATTTCCTCGATCTCGGGATCGCCGATGAATTCGACGTGGGTGGGGTCCGAACGGAATCCGGCCTCCTGAGGCACGATGACCACCACACGCCCGTCCGTGCGGAGATACGGGAGGTATCGACCGACGAGCTCCGCCGCGTCGTCCTTCGGCATGTGCTCGAGCACATGGGCGAAGAGCAGGCTGTCGAAGGATCCGGGCGCCCCCGATCCGATGAACTCGTCGGGCGTCATCGCCTCACAACCCCGTGACTGTGCTGCCGCAACGGATTGCTCGTTGTGGTCGACGCCGACGCTGCCCGGATCGAGGTCCACCAGGTTTCGTCCGATGCCACATCCGATGTCGAGCGTCCTCCCGAGCCCGAGACGACGAAGGTTCCAGCGGTACGGCGCACGGACGTTGAGGAGACGCTTCCACCGTGTGCTCTCGGCGGCCTCGAGCCTGCTCGTGTAGTCGGCTCCCTCCGTACTTCCGGCCATCCTCGAAGCGTAGCCGCCGGGGTCGGGGTGACCTCCCCGCCGAGAGTCGCGCTCCGGACCCATCAGCCGGAGACGATCGGCAGGCCGCTCTCGTACCAGTTGACGATCCCGCCGTCGATCTCGGTCACATTCGTGAACCCGAGATCAGCGAAGACATCCATCGCGTCGCCGGAGCGGTTGTCCGATCGGCAATACACGACGTATGGGGCGTCCTTGTCGAGCATGTCGAGCTGACCTGCGAAGTCGCTGCGATAGAAGTCGATGTTCGATGCACCCTCGATGAACCCTTCGGCGAACTCCTCAGGGGTGCGGATGTCGAGCACGACGACGTCGGGGGTGTTCGCGATGACCTCGGCGGCAGCCTCGGGTGAGACCGTCTCGAGCGTTGCACCCGATGGCGAACATCCCGCGACGGCGATCGCCGCCGCGAGTGCGATCAACAGGACGCCCTTCCTTGGGTTCATGTCATGAGCCTTTCTTCACGGGGAGGCCTGCTCGGTTCCACGCGAGCATGCCTCCCTTCACGTTCAATGTCTCGATGCCGTTGGAGTTCAGATACTTCGCCGCCGTGTTCGAACGGTTGCCGCTCCGGCAGATGGCCAGCACCTTCTTCCCCTCCAAGGTGCGGGTCCTCTGCTGGAGGGACTCGAGGCTGATGTGGATCGAGCCCGGTGGATGGCCCTCCTTGCGCTCCGCCTTGGTCCGGACGTCGACGATGGTGTACCCGTCGCTCTCGGCCATCGCAAGTGCGGTTCGGACATCGACTGCCTTCCGGGAGAAGCCGAACATCAACCCATCCCCAGGGCGACGACGCCACCGCCGAGGGATGCGACGTTCGTGAACCCCATCGATGCGAGCCACGCGGCCGCGGTGGTGCTGCGCGATCCCGTTGCGCACACGAGGAGGATCGCCCTGTCACGGTCCATTTCGGAGACGGCTCCGGGGAGGGACATCAGGGATATCAGCTCCGACCCCTCGAGTGTTCCGGTGGCCCACTCCATGGGCTCACGGACATCGATCACGAGGGCGTCGTTGTCGTCCCTCCACGTCTCCCATTGGCGGGCGGGGACGTGGCGGATAGTGTTGGGTGTCGTGGTGAACATAGTGACTCCAGCGAGTTTGAAGGATACCCGGGGGGGTATAGTACCCTGATGTCGCTCCAATCGAAGGCGTTCCCGATGCGAATCGATCTCTCCACGGCCGACACTACGGCATACATCGCTCAGATCTCGACGGCAAGCCTCGGTGACCACTCGTATGTCATCGTGGTCGAGGGTCAGGCGGCAGCCATCGACATCCAGCGCGACCTCGAACGTTTCGCCGACGTCCTCGACGGAGTCGACGCAGACCTCGTTGCGGTCTTCGAGACCCACATCCACAACGACTACATCAGCGGAGGCAAGCGACTCGCGGACCATCACGGCGCTGAGTACGTCCTCCCCGCCGACACTGGCGCCCCGTACCCCCACACCCCGCTCGTCGACGGTGACGCGATCGCCATTGGCCCCTGGGCCCTCCGGGCGATGCACACGCCGGGTCACACCTTCAACCACACTTCGTACGTGCTGGAGTCGCCCGACGGCCCGGTCGCGATCTTCTCCGGAGGGTCCCTCCTCGTCGGCGCCGTCGGCCGTTCCGACCTGCTCGGACCGGAACACACCGAGGCGCTCCTCCGGCACCAGTACCGGTCCGCCCACCGCATCGCCGATGAGCTCCCCGATCCATCCGTGGTCGCGCCGACGCACGGGACCGGATCCTTCTGTTCGGCCTCGGATGTCGCAGACACCACGAGCACGGTCGGGCTCGAGAGAGGCAGGAATCCGGCCCTCATTGCGCCGAGCGTCGAGGCCTTCGCCATGAGCCAGGCGATGGGATACAAGGCATTTCCCTCGTATTACCGGCACATGGCACCTGCCAACCTCGAACCCATGGGCGCACCACCTGCGTCCGAGCTCGGGACCATCACGCGACTCGAGGAGATCGAGGGTGTCATCGTCGTCGACGTGAGACCGTTTGACCAGTACGCAGCGGGACACGTCCCGGGATCGCTGTCGGTCGAGAAGTCGAATGACGACGCGGTCTACATGGGATGGACGCTCCCGTGGGGAGCTCCGGTCGCGCTGGTCGGATCCGAGCCCGACGTCGAGGAGGTCCGCGTCCACCTCCACAGGATCGGCTGGGACGATGTCGTCGGCAGGATCGACCCCGCCGGATTGGCCTCCTTGATCGACGTGCCCCTGTCAACGACATCGGTGACCACCTTCGAGGACTTCGATCCCGATGACTACGAAACGGTGGTCGACGTCAGGGATCCCGTCGAGCACCGGGGTGGGATCGTCGCGGGAGCGGTCGCCGTACACCTCGCCGAGTTCGCAGCCGATCCCAGCCGGTACGCGAAGGGCAGGACGGCGATCCACTGCCAGAGTGGCTACCGCGCAACGGTCGCGGCCGGGTTCGCGGAGGCCGCCGGAATCGACGTGACCGTGGTCGATGATGACCTCGTGAAGTACCGGGAGCCGTTGGTCGCGCTCGCGTGAGCAGCACGCCCGGGCACACCGCTCGTCGGTGACGCCGCGATCGGTCAGCTGAGGCGGAGGAACATCTCTTCCATGCGCTCGGCCGTGTAGCCGCGGGAGTCGGCGTCCTCGGGATGGAGCCTGCACTGCTCCATCGTCGCGGCGAAGTACCGGAACCCGGCCTTGGACAGGGCGCGATGCGCCGCGGCAAACTGCGTCAGCGTGTCGTTGCAGTCGCGGCCCTCGGCGATCATCGCCTGGAGACCGCGCAGCTGACCCTCGATCCTGCTGAGCCGCTTGATGATCTGGTCTCGGTCGTCGTGTGGGAGGTCCATGGCTCCATGATACCCCCGGGGGGTATCAAGGGTCCAGTATCACGGTGGCTGCGATCGGCCGATCGTCAGCCGACGGTTGGTGTCGGCTCGCCGATGAAGCGGATCGTCAGCGGGTATCGGTATAGCTCCCCTGTTGCGCCCTTCACCCCGGCGATGATCATGAAGATGAGCGCGAACAGGAAGAGGGCGATCAACATCAGGATTCCGATCAGGACGATGATCAGGATCCCCGAGACGATCCCGTAGATGATCAGCGAGATCTGGAAGTTGAGCGCCTCACGAGCATGCCCTTCCACGTATGGGGACTCGTCGCGCTTGATCAGCCAGATGACGAGCGGCCCGATGAACGACAAGCCGATGAAGGGCAGGAGATGGGCTGCTGCAGCCCACCCGCGATCCTCCGACGAAACGTCTCGGGGGTTGTGGGGGATGGTCGGCTCGAATTCTGTCATGGCTCCCTCCCGGTACTGCTCGCCCACATGATGCCATGCGCCGCCCATCTGTGCGTGGACCTGGTCGAAACCGAGGGGAGCGGAAAGCCATCCCTCGTCAGCCTCGCCCTCGAGTGGCGTGGACGCGGCTGGTGTGAGCGCGTGAGGGGCGCCGACCGTGTGGCCGGCGCCCCTCACGCTTCGTATCGGGAACCGGTCCTACAGAGCAGGTACCAGGACCCTGTTGATGACGTGGATCACGCCGTTCGACGTCTTGATGTCGAGCGGTCCGAGTGTTGCACCGTTGATGCCTTTCGTGGCATCCCCGGGAGCGTTCAGCATCAGATCGCCCGCAACGGCGATCGTCTGACCCTGGAGCGTCGCCGGCGTGTTACCGGGAGCCAGGGCGATGACGTCGTCTGACAGCACCACTCCGCTGATCACGTGGTACGTG
>JAWOGV010000072.1:0-4074 GCA_046496605.1 Acidimicrobiia bacterium
ATGCTGATTTTCTGCTTCTGCCAGCCGGAACTTTTGTCAAGGGCGCTTTCGCCCGTGTCGTAGACGCTCTTGACGGCAGCGGAACTGTCGAGCTTGGCATACCGGATAACCCGGATATGGCGGAGCACCGATGGCAAGGGCAGCCTGGAACACCCAGACCACGACGAGCAGGACCACGGCGATGATCGCAGCGGCCGTCATGGCACCACGGACAACGCAATGGGCGGGGCCACTGCGATCACTGCAGGACCAACACGATCGCTTGGGCGAAGAAGATCTTGGTCAGCGTCGCCACCGCGTAGACCGTTGCGTACCCGGCATTGGGAAGGTCATCCTTCGTCTGTTCCGTTGCGAAGGCCAGAACCGCCGGTTGGGTGACCATTCCGGCGAGCATACCTGCGAGGATTCCTGTGGGTGTCCTGAGCAGGTACACGCCTCCGACGATGAGCATGATCGCGGAGAGGGTCGTCACGGTCACGCCGAGAAGGAAGAGTTCGAGTCCGACACCACCACCGAGCGTGTCGACGAAGGCGTAACCAGAGCGGATCCCGACACCGGCCAGGAAGAGTACGGCGCCGATCTGGCGCAGCGTGAGGCTCGCGTTGTAGGGCAGCTGCCAGGTGATCGGACCGCTCTGGCGGAGGGCTCCGAGCACCATGCCGACCACGAGCGGGCCTCCAGCCGGCCCGAGGGTGAACGTCGTTCCGCCCGGCAGCGGAATCGGGATCATGCCGACGAGCAGTCCGATGACGATTCCGAGGCTGAAGGCAGCGACGTCGATCTCCGAGAGCTTTCGGAAGGAGTCACCGAAGTACGCGCTCACGGCGTCCATGTTCCCGCGTGGGGCTACGACCCTGATCCGATCCCCCAGCTCGAGCACGGTGCCGGGGTGGGCCATCCGGTCGACATCGCCGCGTCGCACCCTCGTGACGATCGCTCCGAAACGCGACCGTAGGTCCAGTGAACCGATGCGCTGTCCGACGAGGGCGTCATTGGACACGAAGATCCTCCGGTAGTCGATGTCGGTCCGATCGAGAGCGAGGTCCACGCTCGCCCTCTCACCGAGCGCGCGAACGACCTCCTCGACGTCCTGACCCTCCCCGATCACGGTCACCAGGTCACCTCGGTGGAACACCGTGTCGGGATCGGGGATGTCGGTTCCAGCTCCTTCCCGGTGCCGGGTGAAGAGCACGCGCCACTCGGTGCCCTTCATCAACGACGAGAGTTCGATCCCGGTGTACCGAGAGTGCGTGACCACGGCCGTCACGGCCGTCAGATCCTCCGGGAGCATGCCCTCGGTCTGCTCGATGTCGCCCCCGCCCGGACGAAGGCGTCGCAGGATGTAGACGGCGAGCACCATCCCGAGCACCCCGAAGGGATAGGTGACCGAGTAGCCGGCGACGGGCTCGGCAAGGTTTCGGTCGATGTCCTCGGGCGCGGAGGTATCCGTCTCGTACTGGAGCACGGCGGCCAGTGCGGGCGTGTTCGTGAGGGAGCCCGTATAGACCCCTGCTGCGAACGGACCGCTCAGGCCGAGCATCCGCGCCCCACCCAGCACCACCACGACGGAGACGACGAGGACGATCGCGACGAGCGCGTTGTCCTTTGCTCCCGCACGCCGAAAGGAGGCCAGGAACCCGGGGCCCGCCGAAAGGCCCACCGTGTAGACGAAGAGGATGAGGCCGAAGAGGTAGACGAAGTCGGGGAGGCGCAGGTCGGGGTCCAACGCTCCGATGGCGAGACCGACGAAGAGCACGGCCGAGATCCCGAGGCTGAACCCTCCGATCGTGATCCGACCGACGAGGTAGCCGATGCCGAGGGTGACGAAGAGCAGGAGGAGCGGGTTCTCCACGAGCAACTCGATCATGGCTCCGTCCTCTCGATCGCGGAGGCGCCGCACCCGAATCGAACCATCCCCGGACATGCGTACCCTAGGGGTAACCGGAACAGCGGAGGTCCCATGCGGTCACTTGCACACCACGGAATCACACCCACGGGCGACGTCCACTGGGACCTGACCACACCGGAACTCTACGAGCACACGATCCGCCGAGGCGAGGGCGAACTCGCACACCACGGCGCGCTGGTGGTCGACACGGTCCCGTACACGGGGCGCAGCCCCAAGGACAAGTTCATCGTCCGTGAGGCGAGCACCGAGGACGAGATCTGGTGGGGGGACGTGAACCATCCGATGGAGCCGGCGGTGTTCGACGCCCTCTATCGCAGGGTCTCGGAGCACCTTGGGGCGAGGGAACTCTACGTGCAGGACCTCTACGCGGGCGCTGATCCGAGGAACCGCCTCTCGGTTCGGGCCATCACGGAAAGCCCGTGGCACTCCCTCTTCTGCCGCAACTTGTTCATCCTTCGCCGCAAGTTCGACACCTCCGAAGAGGTGAACACCTTCGTGCCGGACTTCACGATCGTCCACGCACCGACGTTCCAGGCAGAGCCGGAGAGGGATGGCACCCGCAGCGAGGTGTTCATCTGCATCAGCTTCGATCACAAGATCCTCCTCATCGGCGGCACCACCTACGCCGGTGAGATGAAGAAGTCTGTCTTCTCGGTCATGAACTACCTGCTCCCGAAGCGCAATGTGCTGTCGATGCACGCATCCGCCAGTGTGGGGAGGGAACGAGGAGATTCCGCCGTCATCTTCGGGCTGTCGGGTACCGGCAAGACCACCCTCGCCACCGATCCGGCCAGACTCATGGTCGGGGACGACGAGATCGGATGGGGAGAAGACGGGATCTTCAACATCGAGGGAGGCTCGTACGCCAAGACGATCAACCTCTCCATGGAGGACGAGCCGCTGATCTACCAGGCCGCAAGCCAGTTCGAGACCATCCTCGAGAACGTGGTTATCAGCCCCGACACGCGGCGGCCCATCTTCACGGATGGATCGAAGACGGAGAACACCCGGTGCGCGTATCCGCTCGCCCACCTGCCCAACGCTGAGCCGACCATGATGGGGCCGCATCCGCGCAACATCGTCTTCCTCTCCGCGGACGCGTTCGGGGTACTGCCACCGATCACACGCCTCACCACCGAACAGGCGATGTACTACTTCATCAGCGGCTACACGGCGAAACTGGCCGGGACCGAACGCGGCGTGACCGAGCCCTCCGCCACGTTCTCCCCGTGTTTCGGAGCACCATTCCTGCCCCTCCCGCCGTCGTACTACGCCAACGTGCTGGAAGGGAAGATCAAGGAGCACGACTGCCGCGTCTGGATGATCAACACCGGCTGGACAGGTGGCCCCTACGGGGTGGGAACCCGGATCCGGATCCCCCACACGAGGGCCATGCTCAACGCCGCCCTCGAAGGTGCCCTCGACGACGTGGAGTACACAACGGATCCGGTCTTCGGCCTGTCCATCCCCACTTCGGTGCCAGGAGTCCCCTCCGACCTGCTCGATCCTCGCCCGACGTGGAGCGACAGCGCCGCCTTCGACGCAGACGCTCGGCGCCTCGCCGGGATGTTCGCGACGAACTTCAAGAAGTACGCCGATGGCGTCGACGATGCGGTGGTGGGTTCGGGACCGAGGGTCTAGTGCCCTGGTGGATGGACCCTCGCCACTCGATGCCGTGATGACCGGGGCTGGTGCCCAGACCTATCACGTCGTGGGTACCAGCCGTCCCGGCGGACACGCCCGTATCCGATGCAACGCCACCGATGTCAAGGCCGATACCGGTTCGATCTCGGACGGTTCCAGGCCGGGACCCGCCGAACTGCTGTGCGCTGCGCTCGCCGCCTGTCTCCTCAAGAACATCGAGAGGTACTCCGAGATCCTCCCGTTCACCTACGAGGTCGCCACGGTCCGGGTCGAGGCTGAACGCCAGGAGGCGCCGCCGAGGATGACGCGCATGCACTATCACATCGAGATCCTCACCGACGAGTCGGGCCACCGAGTCGACCTCCTCCACAAGAACATCCGCAAGTTCGGGACGATCACGAACACCCTTGCCGAGGCCTGCGATGTGACCGGAGAGATGGTCGCACACCCCATCCACAACGGAACATGACCGGGACCAAGTGACCCGGATCGACCCGTATATGCTGCGGTGATGGACACAC